>NZ_JBPKAO010000006.1:0-224702 GCF_051216895.1 Aquipuribacter aurantiacus | reverse complement strand
TCCCCCCCTGCCCGGACGCCGTCAGGCCAGCGGGGCGACCCAGGCCTGCACGGGCAACGGCCGCACCGTGAGCGGACGCTCCTCGAGCAGCCGCTCGGGCTCGGTGGTGGACAGGTCCACCACCAGCGGCATGGTCCGTCCGGTGGCGTCGGCCACGAGCTGGGCGCTGGCCTGGTCGCCGACCATGACCGCCGGCGTGTAGCCGTTGGTGCGAGCCGCGTCGGCGGCGCGGGCCAGGACGTCCCCGAGCGTCTGCTCGCTGCCGGCGGCCGGGGTCTCGATGCCGACCAGGGGTACCCCGCACCTCGCCCGCACGACCGGCGCCCACTCCACGCGACCCCGGAAGCCCACCGACAGCAGCGCGGGGCGCGGGCCGGCCTCCTCGAGCGCGGTGCAGACCGCCTCCGTGGCGTCCACCTGGCCGATCTCCGTCCGGGTCGTCGCGAGCGGCAGCGTGGCGGCCGCGGTCGGCACCAGCACCATCACGGCCAGCGCGGCGGCCGCCACCGGGCGCAGCAGCGCCCCCGGCCGGCCCTCGGTGGTGCCGTCAGGACCGCGGCGACCCCGTGCCAGCCAGGTGATGGCGGCCGTGGCCGCGAGCACCAGGAACGGGTAGGTGACGGTGACGTAGCGACGGTCCGCCCACGGGTGGTCCGGGGTGATCGCCGGCCGGTGCAGCGACACGACCGTCACCGCGACGGCCACGGCCGTCGGCAGCAGCCAGCCCGGCAGCGGTCCGGGGCGCAGCGCCGCCCGCACACCTCGGTGCACCAGCACCACGGCGGCCACGGAAGCCAGCACCACCGTCACGGGGCCGAGCCACCAGACCAGCCACTGCACCGACATCTCGGAGTACGTCCGCAGACCGTCCACCGGCAGGCCCTGCTGGCTCTGCAGCGCCGCCACGAAGTCGTCCATCCCGGGCAGGTAGGGGTCCAGCCGTCGGTCCACGAGCCACAGCGGCCGGCTCGCGAGGACAAGACCGACCCCGGCGACCAGACCGGCCGCGAGCCCGGGGAGCAGGTCGGCCGCACGCCTCGCCGCGGCCGGCGCACCGCCCTGCCAGCGCTCCTCCAGCCGGCGGCCGACCACCACCCCCGCGACCGACAGCACCGCGAGCACGGCGCCGACCACGACGAGCGGCCCGAGCGAGCTGGCGACGGAGCTGACGTACGGCGAGGACCACCAGGTCGTCGCGAGGGCCGCCGGCAGCCCGGTCAGCGCCGCCCCGACCAGCAGCGGGACGCCCGCGGGGTGCCGCCGGCCGATCAGGAACGCGGCCAGCGGCACCAGCAGCACCAGCTCGCGGACCGCGTCGATGCGGACGAACAGGTTGGCCCCCAGCAGCGCCCCGGCCACGAGGGCGGTGAGCCGGGGCCGGCGGGCGGTCGTCGTGGCCACCACCAGCAGGGTCGTCCCCGTGAGCACGTAGAGCAACGAGAACGGCTCCGAGAACGTCTGCCTCGCGACGAGCAGGACCGGCTGGCTCAGGCCCAGGACCAGGACGGCGAGCAGCGCGGGGACGTGACCGAGCAGGTGGGCGGCCAGACCGGAGAACGCGAGGAGGGCGAGGGCGGCCACCACGGCCGGCAGCACCATCAGCCCGCCCCAGCCGCCGACCCACCAGGCCGTGCTGAGCAGGGCTGGCACCCCGACCAGGAACTGGGGGACCACCGACAGGGTCGCGGCACCGTCCGCGCCGGTGCCGGTGCCGGGGACCGCGTACTGCGCGGCCGCGCTGACCCGCACCCAGGGGTCGTCCGCCGCCAGCCCGAAGACGTCCAGGCCGGGGTCGAGCGGCACGCCACCGAAGCGGGCCAGTGCCAGCGCGTAGGTGGCGTAGGCCCCGGGGTCACGGCGGACGACGACGTGCTCGCCGTGGGTGAGCGCGGCCCACAGCCCGAACCCCGCGCACAGCACGAGCAGCGGCAGCGCCGTGCGCCACGGCAGCCGGGGCAGGGGCAGCCGGGGCACCAGGGCCACGGCCAGCGCCACCCCGACCAGGGCGGCCGGGCCGGCGGTCCAGGGGCTCCACCAGCCCAGGTGCTGGGTGAGCCCGGCCGCGGCCATGACGGGGACGGCGACCAGCGCCACGACCAGCGGAAGAGCCACGACGACCGCGGTCCCGACCGGGGCCGGACGCGAGGCGTCGACCAGGCCGTCGCCTGCGGCACCGGTCCGGGCGCCGGTCTGGGCACGGGGCTGGGAACTGGCCGGAGCGCCCGTCTGGGCACTGGCCGGAAGGCCGGTCGAGCTGTCACGGGGGCCGGGGTGCGCACCGGGCGCGGGCGTGGTCAGCAGGTCCCCCAGGTGCGTCGGTCGTGCGCGGCGATGTCGGCGGCCCAAACCTAGGCCGTGCGGCGTGACGCGCCACGCGGTCCGGGCGCGGTTTGGACGCCGTTCCGAGGTCGGCTACCATCGCACGGTCGCGACAACGCCTAGGCGGGGTCCGATCCCATGGGGTATGGGGTAATTGGCAGCCCAACTGATTCTGGTTCAGTTAGTCTAGGTTCGAGTCCTGGTACCCCAGCAGGTGAGTTCGCCCTCAGATCCTGGGGTAGTCTTCACCGGCCCGCAAGGGCAGCCTGGCCCCGTCGTCTAGCGGCCTAGGACGCCGCCCTCTCAAGGCGGTAGCGCCGGTTCGAATCCGGTCGGGGCTACATCGACGAAGGCCCGCTCCAGCAGGAGCGGGCCTTCGTCGTACCCGGGCCCGGTTGCCCGGCCGCCGCCGGGGCGGGCGACCTCAGCCGGCCGCGGGGCGGGTCACGACGCGGTGCTCCTGCCGGGCCCCCGGACGCACGGTGCGGGCCGTGCGGTACGCCGGCGGCGCGGGCGGCAGCGGGCCGACCGTGGGGGTGGCGGCCACGACGGACACGACGTCCCCGCCCGCCCGTCGCAGCGCCTCCGTGAGCCGGTTGGCCGCGGCCATGACGGCGGGGGCGTGGAGCCGGCCGGGCTGCCGAGAGAACCGCTCGATCGGTCCGGACACCGACACCGCGGCCACCACGCGCCCGTGCCCGTCGCGCACGGGAGCTGACACGGAGGCGACGCCGGGCTCGCGCTCGCCGACCGACTGGGCCCAGCCGCGTCGGCGGACCTGCGACAACGAGGTCGCGGTGAACCGCGCGCCGATCAGGCCCTTGTGCAACCGGTCCGGCTCCTCCCAGGCCAGCAGCACCTGTGCCGCCGACCCGGCGAGCATGGTCAGGGTCGCGCCGACCGGCACGGTGTCGCGGAGCCCGCTGGGCCGCTCGACCGCGGTCACGCAGACCCGGTGCTCGCCCTGGCGGCGGTACACCTGCGCGCTCTCGCCGGTGTGGTCGCTCAGGGCGTGCAGGACGGGCGTCGCGGCGGCGAACAGCTTGTCCTCGCCCGCGGACGCCGAGAGCTCGGCGATCCGGGGACCGAGGACGAAGCGCCCGCTGACGTCGCGGGCGACCAGGCGGTGGTGCTCCAGGGCCACGGCCAGCCGGTGCGCCGTGGGTCGGGCCAGGCCGGTCGCCTCGACCAGCTGGGCCAGGGTCACGGGACCGCCCTCGAGCGCTCCCAGCACGATGGCGGCCTTGTCCAGGACGCCGACTCCGCTACTCTTGTCCACGAGTCGATATTGCCGTCTCGACATGTGGATGGCAAGCGCCGCAGCGGAGATGCTTCGGCGGAAGGCACCACGAGGGCGGCCCCAGGCCGCGCGGGAGGTCACCCAGGATGAGCAGGACGCTCGCCGAGAAGCTGTGGGACGCGCACGTCGTGCGCAAGGGGTCGGGGGACGAACCCGACCTGCTCTACATCGACCTGCACCTGATCCACGAGGTGACCAGCCCGCAGGCCTTCGACGGCCTCCGGCTCGCCGGGCGGGGCGTCCGTCGACCCGACCTGACGATCGCCACCGAGGACCACAACGTGCCGACCACGCCCGGGGTCGGTCGCGACATCCCGATCGACGACCCGGTGAGCCGGACCCAGGTGGACGCGCTGCGGACCAACTGCGCGGAGTTCGGCGTGCGGCTGCACCCGCTGGGCGACGTCGAGCAGGGCATCGTCCACGTCGTCGGACCGCAGCTCGGGCTCACCATGCCCGGCGTGACCGTCGTGTGCGGCGACAGCCACACCTCCACCCACGGCGCGTTCGGCGCCCTGGCGTTCGGCATCGGCACCAGCGAGGTCGAGCACGTCCTCGCCACGCAGACGCTCCCGCTGCGCCCGTTCCGCACGATGGCCATCACCATCGACGGCCGGCTGCCCGTCGGGTCGACGTCCAAGGACATCATCCTGGCCGTCATCGCGAAGATCGGGACCGGCGGCGGACAGGGCTACGTCCTGGAGTACCGCGGCGAGGCCATCCGGCAGCTGTCGATGGAGTCCCGCATGACGATCTGCAACATGTCGATCGAGGCCGGCGCCCGCGCCGGGATGATCGCGCCCGACGACACGACGTTCGAGTACCTCAAGGGTCGTCCCCACGCCCCCGAGGGTGCCGACTGGGACGCCGCGGTCGAGTACTGGCGCACCCTGCGCACCGACGACGACGCGACGTTCGACGCGGAGGTCGTCCTGGACGCCGCCGACATCGAGCCGTTCGTCACCTGGGGCACCAACCCCGGCCAGGGCCTGCCGCTGTCCGCGTCGGTCCCGGACCCCGCGAGCATCGCCGACGCCGGGGTACGGGCGAGCGCCGAGAAGGCCCTGGCCTACATGGACCTGACGCCCGGCACCCCGCTGCGCGACATCGCGGTCGACACCGTGTTCATCGGCTCCTGCACCAACGGTCGGATCGAGGACCTCCGGGCCGCGGCGGAGGTCGTCCAGGGCCGGGCCAAGCACCCCGACGTCCGCGTCATGGTCGTGCCCGGGTCGGCCCGGGTCCGGCTCGACGCGGAGGCCGAGGGCCTGGACGTGGTGTTCAAGGACTTCGGGGCGGAGTGGCGCAACGCGGGCTGCTCGATGTGCCTGGGCATGAACCCCGACCAGCTCGCCCCCGGCGAGCGCAGCGCGTCGACGTCCAACCGCAACTTCGAGGGCCGGCAGGGCAAGGGCGGGCGCACCCACCTGGTGAGCCCGCTCGTCGCCGCGGCCACGGCCGTGCGCGGCACGCTGTCCAGCCCCGCCGACCTCGAGAACTGACAGGAGACCCGACATGGAACCGTTCACCACCCACACCGGCGTCGGTGTCCCGCTGCGGGCCAGCAACGTCGACACCGACCAGATCATCCCCGCCGTCTACCTCAAGCGGGTCTCGCGCACGGGGTTCGAGGACGGGCTGTTCTCGGCCTGGCGCAACGACCCGACCTTCGTGCTCAACCAGGAGCCGTACCGGGCCGGCAGCGTGCTGGTGGCCGGACCCGACTTCGGCACCGGTTCCTCCCGTGAGCACGCGGTGTGGGCGCTCAAGGACTACGGCTTCCGGGTCGTGCTGTCGTCGCGCTTCGCCGACATCTTCCGCGGCAACTCCGGCAAGCAGGGGCTGCTCGCAGGACAGGTGGCCCAGGACGACGTCGAGATGCTGTGGAAGATCCTGGAGACCGAGCCGGGCACGCAGGTGACCGTCGACCTGCAGGCGCGTGAAGGTCGCTGCCAGGAGTTCGTGTTCCCGGTCGGGGTGGACGACTACACCCGGTACCGGCTGCTGGAGGGCCTCGACGACATCGGCATCACGCTGCAGCACGCGGCCGCCATCGACGAGTTCGAGACCTCGCGGGAGGCCTGGCGGCCGACCACCCTGCCCGTCCGGCACTAGGGGACGGGCAGGGCCGGGCGGGCCGGCGGGAGGGCCGGCCGCGGTGGGACGCGGCCCGTGCCGCTGCGGCCCGCCGCGTGGACCCGGCGGCCGGTGGGTCGTAGCGTGGGTAGACCCAGCACGCCGACGTCGCCAGGAGGCACCGTGAACAGGTCCGATCTCATCGACGCGATCGCCGAGCGCATAGGCGACCGGAAGAAGGCCAAGCAGGCGGTCGACGCGCTCGTCGAGTCGATCACCGACGCGGTGGCTCGCGGTGAGAAGGTCGCGGTCAGCGGCCTCGGGACCTTCGAGCGTGCCTACCGGGCCGCCAGCGACGAGAAGACGAACGTCGCCGGGGTGACCGTGCCCAAGTTCGAGCCGGCCAAGGGCTTCAAGGTGCTGGTGGACGAGGCCAAGGGCCTCGGCGAGCAGGCCATCGCGGCCGCCGCCGCCGCGGTCGCCGAGGGCAAGAAGGCCGCGCAGGTCAGCAAGGTGGCCAAGAAGGCGCAGGTCAAGGCCGAGAAGAAGTACGGCAAGAAGGCTCGCCCGTCGACGCCCCCCGCCCCGCCGGAGGTGGTCGTCCCCGCGCCCGACGCCAACGCGTCCACGGCGAAGAAGGCCACCGCGACGAAGGCCACGGCGAAGGAGACTGCGGCGACGAAGACCGCGGCGAAGAAGACCGCCGCCGCGAAGCCCGCTGCGACGAAGACGGCTGCGAAGAAGACGGCGGCGAAGAAGGCGTCGGCGAGCGGGGGGCCGGCGAAGACCACCGCGAAGAAGGCCACGGCGAAGGAGACCGCGGCGACGAAGACCGCGGCGAAGAAGACCGCCGCCGCGAAGCCCGCTGCGACGAAGACGGCTGCGAAGAAGACGTCGGCGAAGAAGGCGTCGGCGAGCGTGGGGCCGGCGAAGACCACCGCGAAGAAGACCACCGCGAAGAAGACCACCGCGAAGAAGACCACCGCGAGCACGTCGACCACCACCCCGTCGACCGCGAAGAAGGCCGCCTCGAAGCGGACCACGGCGAGCTCGACCACCGCCACGAAGGCGTCTCCGGCCGCAGCGGCGGCAAAGCGGACCACGGCGGGCTCGCGCACCGCGAAGAAGGCGTCTGCGGCTCCGGCGGCGGCGAAGCGGACCACGGCGGGCTCGCGCACCGCGAAGAAGGCGTCTGCGACTCCGGCGGCGGCGAAGCGGGCCACGGCCAGCTCGACCACGGCGAGCTCGACCACCGCGAGCCCGACCACCGCGAAGAAGGCGTCTCCGGCCGCAGCGAAGCGGGCGACGGCGAGCTCGACCACCGCGAAGAAGGCGACGTCCCCCAGCAGCACCGCTGCCAGCAGCCCGGCGTCGACGAGCGGCAGCGCGTCCCCCTCCAGCGCCTCCCCGTCCGCCTCGGCACCGGCCTCGACCGCCTCCGCCTCCGCCACGCCCGCCACCCCCGCGAAGAAGGCGACCCCCGCGAAGAAGGCGACCCCCGCGAACACGGCCACCGCCGCGAAGCGCGCCACCCCCGCGAGGAAGACGGCGTCGACGGCCGGCGGCGCAGCCAAGAAGACCACCTCCTCGCGCAGCGGCCGCACCCCCGCCCGCCGTCCGGCCGTCCGTGCCGACGCCGCCGCGTCCTCCGGCGGCTCGGGCACCCCCTCCGCTCCGGCCTCCGGCACGACGGCCGCCGCAACCGGTTCGGCAGCCTCCGGTCCCGCGACCTCCGCTCCTGCCGCTCCCGCGGCGGCACCGACCTCGGGTCCCACGACCGGGTCCTCCGGCACGTCCGGTCCGACGGCGCCGCCGGCCCCCTCGGCTCCCGCGCTCTCGGCCCAGGAGACGACCGGCTCGACCTCGGGATCCTGACCACCACGGATGCGACGGGCCGGGCGTGACGGCGGAGGGCCCGGCATGGGCCACCATGGTCGCGTGACCGACACCCTCATCGTCCACGGTGGCTCCCCGCTGCACGGCCGGATCCGGCTCAGGGGCGCCAAGAACTTCGTGTCCAAGGCCATGGTGGCCTCGCTCCTCGGCGAGACGCCCAGCCGGCTGCGCAACGTCCCCGAGATCCGTGACGTCGGCGTCGTGACCGGCCTGCTGGAGCTGCACGGCGTCCGGGTCACGCAGGACGGCGACACGCTCCTCATGGACCCCAGCGACGTCGAGAGCGCCCACAGCGCCGACATCGACGCCCACGCCGGGACCAGTCGGATCCCGATCCTCCTCTGCGGGCCCCTGCTGCACCGCCTCGGCGAGGCGTTCATCCCGGATCTCGGCGGCTGCCGCATCGGTGACCGGCCCATCAACTACCACCTGGAGAGCCTGCGTCGGTTCGGCGCCGTGGTGGACAAGCTCCCCAGCGGCATCAAGATCAGCGCCCCCAACGGTCTCAAGGGCACCAAGATCGAGCTGGAGTTCCCGTCGGTGGGTGCGACCGAGCAGGTCCTGCTCACCGCGGTCCGGGCCGAGGGCGTCACCGAGCTCAAGAACGCCGCGATCGAGCCGGAGATCGCCGACCTCATCGCCGTCCTGCAGAAGATGGGCGCCATCATCAGCGTGGACACCGACCGGGTGATCCGCATCGAGGGCGTCGACCGGCTCGAGGGCTACGACCACCACGCGCTGACCGACCGCATCGAGGCCGCGTCCTGGGCGTGCGCCGCGCTGGCGACCCGCGGGGACGTGTTCCTCGAGGGCGCGACGCAGCCGGAGATGATGACGTTCCTCAACGTCTTCCGGAAGGTCGGGGGCCGCTTCGACGTCCGCGACGACGGCATCCGGTTCTGGCACCCGGGCGGGGACCTGAGCTCGATCGTGCTGGAGACCGACGTGCACCCCGGCTTCATGACCGACTGGCAGCAGCCGCTCGTCGTGGCCCTGACGCAGGCCAGCGGCATCAGCATCGTCCACGAGACGGTGTACGAGAACCGCTTCGGCTTCACCGAGGCGCTGCGCGAGATGGGCGCGACGATCCAGGTCTACCGCGAGTGCCTCGGTGGCGCCGCCTGCCGGTTCGGCCAGCGCAACTTCCAGCACTCGGCGGTCGTGTCCGGGCCGTCCAAGCTGCACAGCGCCGAGATCACCGTCCCCGACCTGCGTGGTGGGTTCAGCCACCTGATCGCGGCGCTCGCCGCCGAGGGGACCTCCAAGGTCCACGGCATCGGGCTGATCGACCGGGGCTACGAGCGCTTCGGCGAGAAGCTCGCGTCGCTCGGGGCCATGGTCGAGCGGGGCTGAGCCGCCAGCACCTGCGCGGTGCGTGGTCCCACCCCCAGGGCGACCGCGCACCGCAGGTGCTCGTCGGTGTCGACGTCGCGCCGCACGCCCTCGGGCACGTCGCCGAGGACGTGCGCGACGGCGGCGTGCGCGGTCGCCGAGCCGGACCCGAAGCGCGGCCGGAGGTCGCCGGGACGGGCCGCGCAGAGCAGCACCGTGCCGTCCCCGTCCGCGTCCGGCACCGTGACCATGACCGGCGCCGCCGACGTCCGCCGGGGGAGGCCGTCCCGGCCGGGGGCGACGTCCTCGCCGAGCAGCCCGAGCAGCCCGAGGCACGCCGACAACGTGCCCGACAGGTCCTCCGGCCGCAGCGCGGGCAGGTCGGCCAGCAGCAGCCCGCACGGCGTCGACGGGTCGCAGGCGGCGGCACCGGTCAGCAGCGCCGTGAGCAGCCCGGCGCCCGGGTCGGTGACGACCCGGGCACCGAGTGCGGCGTGCTCACGGGCGGCCTCCTCGTCCGCGGTGACGACCACCACCTCGGCCACCGCCGGGCACGCGACCGCGGCCGCCACGGCGTCGAGCGCGATGGCCCGCGCCAGGGCCTGCCGGTCGTCGCGGGCCAGCCGCGACTTGGCCCGGGCGCCGCCCTTGACCGGCATCACCAGTGACCAGCGGGCGACGTCGTCCCGGGCCACGGGGCCCGGAGGGGGGGACGTGTCCGGGGAGCGGGCGGTGGCCATCGTGCCCATCCTGTCACCGGCGTTAAGGTGCACGACGGCGACGTCGTCCGACGGCGCGGGACGACCACGATGCAGCGACCGATGGAGGTTCCTGTGGCCGATCGGGCCGAGACGAGCCAGCGGCTCGGATGGGGCTACCGCCTGACGTTGCTGGTGTGCCTGCCGCTGCTGCGACTGGTGACCCGGCGCGACTGGCGCGGCACGGAGAACCTGCCGCGCAGCGGCGGCGTCGTCGTCGTCACCGTGCACGCGTCGAACCTCGACCCGCTCACCTTCGGGCACTTCATCCACGGCAACGGGCGGGTGATGCGGTTCCTGGCCAAGGCGAGCCTGTTCCGGGTGCGCGGGCTGGGAGCGCTGCTGCGCAGCGCCGAGCAGATCCCGGTGCACCGCAACACGGGCGACGCGGCGGACGCGTTCCGCTCGGCCGTCGAGGCGGTCAGGAAGGGTCAGCTGGTGGCGGTGTTCCCGGAGGGGACGCTGACCCGCGACCCGGACATGTGGCCGATGCGGGGCAAGACCGGGGCGGCCCGCATCGCCCTGGAGACCGGGGCACCCGTCGTGCCCATCGGGCAGTGGGGGGCCCACCGGGTCCTGCCGCGCTACAGCAAGCGCATCCACCCGTTCCCGCGCAAGACGGTCCACGTCTGGGCGGGCCCGCCCGTCGACCTGGACGACCTGCGCGGCCGCGAGGTCGACTCGGAGGTCCTGCGCGAGGCGACCGACCGCATCATGACCGCGCTGGTGTCCATCGTCGCCGAGCAGCGCGGCGAGACCCCGCCCGCCAAGCTGTTCGACCCCAAGGAGGCGGGGGTCCCGGAGACCGGGAAGTACGAGCCCGGTCACGACGACCGGCCGGCCGCATGAGCACACCGACCCGGGTCACCGTGCTGGGCAGCGGGTCGTGGGGGACGACGTTCGCCGCCGTCACCGCGGACGCCGGGTGCGAGACGACCCTGTGGGGCCGCGACGCCGCGGTGGTCGAGGAGGTCGACGAGCACCACCGCAACCCCGGCTACCTACCGGGCGTCGACCTGCCCGCCGGGCTGCGGGCCAGCACCGACGCCCTGGGGGCCGTCGCCACCGCCGACATCCTGGTCCTGGCGCTCCCGTCCAAGGTGCTGCGGGACACCCTGGGGCCGTTGACGGCGTCGTTGCGGGCCGACGCCCTGCTCGTCAGCCTGTCCAAGGGCGTCGAGCTCGGCACCAACCGCCGCATGAGCGAGGTCGTGGCGGAGGTGGCCGGGGTCCACCGCGACCGGGTGGCCGTGGTGTCGGGTCCCAACCTCGCCCTCGAGATCGCCCAGCACCAGCCCACGGCGACCGTGGTCGCCGCGACCACCGAGGCCGTCGCGGACCGGGTCGCGGCAGCCTGCTCCACGGAGTACTTCCGTCCGTACACGAACACCGACGTGGTGGGGGTAGAGATCGCCGGGGCGATGAAGAACGTCATCGCGCTGGCGGTGGGCATGGCGGTGGGTCTCGGCATGGGCGACAACTCCAAGGCGTCGATCATCACCCGAGGGCTCGCCGAGACCGCCCGTCTGGGCGCCGCGCTGGGGGCGGACCCGCACACGTTCGCCGGGCTCGCCGGGATGGGTGACCTGGTCGCCACCTGCACCTCGCCGTTGAGCCGCAACCGGTCCTTCGGGGAGCAGCTCGGTCTGGGGCACACCGTCGAGCAGGCCGTCGAGGTGACGCGGCAGACGGCCGAGGGGGTCGGGTCCTGCCGCTCGCTGCTGTCGCTGGCGCGGTCCCTGGACGTCGACGTCCCCATCACCGAGGCCGTGGCCGCCGTGGTGACCGGGGCGCTGCGGCCGGAGGAGCTGGCCCGGCTGCTGCTGTCCCGCGCCCGGCGGGCCGAGGGCGGCTGAGCGGCCTCCTCAGCCGCGCGCCACCCGGTCCAGCGCCTGGGCCAGGTCGGCCCACAGGTCCTCCGCGGCCTCGATGCCGACGGACAGCCGGACCAGGCCCTCGGGGACGCTGGTGACCTCGCCCGGGTGACGCCGGCGTCGTTCGAGCAGGGACTCCACCCCGCCGAGGCTCGTCGCGTGCGTCCACAACCGGGTCGACGCCGCCAGCAGCTCGGCCTCCTCGGCGCCGGCCAGGTCGATGGCCAGGACGGACCCGAACCCGCTCATCTGGCGCGAGGCCACCTCGTGGCCGGGGTCGCCGGGCAGACCGGGGTAGCGGACCCGTGACACCGCCGGGTGCTCACCCAGCCGCTCGGCGAGCAGCCGGGCGGTCGCCTGCGCGCGCTCCATCCGGACGTCCAGGGTCCGCAGCCCACGCAGCGCCAGCCACGCCTCGAACGGGCCGGGCACGGCGCCGGTGCGGGTGCGGTGCGCGTGCAGCGCGGTGGCGAGGCCCGGGTCGGCCGTGACGGTGGCACCCATGAGGACGTCGGAGTGACCGGCGATCGCCTTGGTCACGGAGTGGACGACGACGTCGACGCCCAGGGCCAGCGGCTGCTGCAGCAGCGGGGTGGCGTACGTCCCGTCGACCACGGTCCGGGCCCCGGCCGCCCGGGCCGCCGCGGCGACCGCCGCCAGGTCGGTGATCTCCATGGTCGGGTTGACCGGGCTCTCGGCCCACACCAGGTGCGCCCCGGGCACCGCGGCCACGACCGCGGCGGTGTCGGCGGGGTCGACCGCGACCAGCTCGACCCGGCCCGTGTCCTGCAGGTGGGCGAGCAGACCGAGCGTGCCCGCGTAGCCGTGGACCGGGGCCACGACACGGGCCGGTCCGGTGCCGCCGGCCAGGGCCCGCTCGGCCAGGACGACCTCCACGGCCGCGCTGACGGCGGCCAGGCCGGAGCCGAGCACCAGGGCGGTGCCGCCCTCCAGGTCGCCGAGGGCGTCCTCGAGGGCCTGCCAGGTCTCCACCCCCGAGCGGGCGTAGTTGACGACCCCCGCGTCGGCGCCACCGCTGGGGTCGGTGGCGGCGTGCAGGGTGGTCGACAGCTGGACCGGTGGGTTGAGCGGACCGCCGGGGGTGCGGGCGGGCCGGCCGGTGTGCACCAGGCGGGTTGCGGGGGACAGCGGCGCGTCGGGGGTCTGCTCCACGGCCACAGGGTAGGTCTCGCGGCTAGCCTCGCCGTCCATGACCACCGATCCCACCGCCCGTCCCCGCGTCGCCGTCCTGTTCGGCGGGCGCTCCGAGGAGCACGGGATCTCCTGCGTCACCGCCTCCGGGGTGCTCGCCGCGGTCGACCGCGACCGCTACGACGTCGTCGCCATCGGCATCACCCGCGAGGGCGCGTGGCTGCGCGTCGACGACGACCCGGGGGCCTGGGTGCTGCGCGGGCGTGACCTCCCCGAGGTGACGGCGGAGCGGGCGGTCGAGCCGGGGCGGCTGCTGCCGGCCACCGACACCGAGGACCCCGGTCTGGTCCGCGTCCGGCCCGGTGAGCCGCCCGTCCCCCTGGGTGCGGTGGACGTGGTGCTGCCGTTGCTGCACGGGCCGTACGGGGAGGACGGCACCGTGCAGGGCCTCCTGGAGCTGGCGGGCACCCGCTACGTGGGTTCCGGTGTCCTGGCCTCGGCGGCCTGCATGGACAAGCACACGATGAAGGTGCTCCTGCAGCACGCCGGCTTCGCGGTCGCGGACTGGGAGCTCGTCCAGCCGCGCGAGTGGCGCCACGACCCGGCGCGGGTGGTGGAACGGGTGCGTCGGCTCGGGTCGCCCGTGTTCGTCAAGCCGTCCAGGGCCGGCTCCAGCTTCGGCATCACCCGGCTGCAGGACCCGGGTGACGAGGCCGCGCTGCTCGCCGCTCTCGAGGAGGCCGCCCGGCACGACCCGAGGGTCCTGGTGGAGCGCGCGGTCAGCGGCCGGGAGGTCGAGTGCGGCGTGCTGGGCGGGCTGGACGACGCCCCGGCGACGGCGAGCGTGTGCGGCGAGATCGTCGTGCTGACCGACGGCTTCTACGACTTCGACGCGAAGTACCTGGACGGGGGCTCCGTCCGGCTGGACACCCCGGCCGTGCTGCCGCCCGAGCTGTCCGACGGGTTGCGCGCGGAGTCCGTCCGGGCCTTCGAGGTGCTCGGCTGCGAAGGCCTGGCCCGGGTCGACTGGTTCGTCGAGGACACCGGCCCCGACGGTCCGCGCGCCGTGGTCAACGAGGTGAACACGATGCCCGGGTTCACGTCGACGTCCATGTACCCGCGGCTGTGGGAGGAGTCCGGGGTGGGGTACCCCGAGCTCGTCGACCGGTTGCTCCGGCTCGCGCTCGCCCGCGGGGTCGGGCTGCGCTGAGCGCCCCGTCCGCGTTCGGGGAGGATGGCCCCGCAGCACCCCCGTCGAGCCCAGGAGGCACCCATGAGCGACAGCAGCACCACCCCGGGCGCGCAGCCCGACCCCGAGCCCGGCCCGCAGCCCCTGGGCGCGCCCGAGACGCACCCCGACCTCCCGCTGGAGGTGCTGGAGGACGACGAGGACGTCCCCCCGCGTCCGGAGGAGTCCGTCGCGGACGCACGGGAGGACGTCTGAGGCGAGGTCGTCCCCGCCGGGTCGACGTCCGGCCCGGCTCAGTCCACGCAGACGGCCGTGGGCTCCACGACCGACACCGCCTCGCCCAGGTCCGGGAGCACGCTCACCGGCGCCGGGCCGTAGGCGGCGGGCACCTCGAGCTCGACGGCGGGCTCACGGCCGAACGTCCGCACGATGGACCCGGTGTCGTCGGTGGCCAGGACCACCCAGTCGACCTCGCCGCCGGACCCCGGGACGCCCACGCACGGCTGCGTGGTCGCGGCCACCGGCTCCACGCCGCAGCGCAGCAGGATGGCCGGGTCGCCCCAGGCCGCCGTGCCGGGGCCGCCGGAGGTGTCGCGGCGAGGGGCCCCCGCGAGCGTCGCGGGCAGCAGGCTGAGCACGTCGGCGCAGGCGGGGGAGCCGCCGTCGTCGGCGGTCACCACCGGCACCGGGCTGCTGCAGGAGGCCAGCACGAGGACGAGCGGACCGCCCAGCAGGACGGTGGCGCGGCGACGGGTCAGAAGTTGACGACGGGGCACGTCAGGGTGCGCGTGATGCCCGACAGCTCCTGGATGCGGGCGACCACCAGCCGGCCCAGCTCGTCGAGCGTCTCGGCCTGCACCTTGGCGACGACGTCGTAGGGGCCGGTGACGTTCTCCACCGACACGGTCTCGGTCATGCTGCGGATGGCGTCGGAGACGGCACCCGCCTTGCCGACCTCTGTCTGCACGAGGATGTAGGCCTGAACCACGCGCCGACCGTACCGCGACGACGGTCGACGCGCAGACCCGTGCCGTCGCCGACGAGGAGAACTGTGCCGACACGCGACGACCCCGCCCCTGCGGACCTGCGACCTGAGGACCTGCGACCTGCGGAGCTGGACCACGACGCCGGGGCGACCGGCACCGCCGGGTCGAGGGTCGCCGACGTCGGCGAGGACGCCCTGGTCCGGGCGGTGGTGGCGCGGCTGCGGCCGGCCGCCGCGCTCGACGGTGGTCCGGCCCGGGTGCTGGTGGGGCCCGGCGACGACGCCGCCGTGCTCGAGGTCGACGGCCCGCTCGTCACCAGCACCGACACGTTGGTCGAGGGGGTCGACTTCCGTACCGACTGGTCCGGCGCCGAGCAGGTCGGCCGCAAGGCCGTCGTCCAGGTGCTCGCGGACGTCGAGGCCATGGGGGCGGTCGGCGTCGGCCTGCTGGTCTCGCTCGTCGTGCCGGGCGGCACGCCGGTGGGCTGGTGCCTCGGCCTCGCGGACGGCATCGCCGCCGAGGCCTCCCGGGCGGGGGTGGCCGTCCTCGGCGGTGACGTGGCCGACGGCGGCGCGCTGGTGGTGACCGGCACGTCGTTCGGTGTCCTCCGCGGCCCGCGGCCCGCCACCTGCCGGGACGGCGCCCGGCCCGGCGACGTCGTGGCGCTCGGCGGTGCCGTGGGGGCGTCGGCCGCCGGGCTGGAGCTGCTGCAGCGGGGCCGGGCGGCCGTCGACGGGCTGGCGGCGGACGTGGCCGCCGCCGTCGACCGGGTGGTCGGCGTGCACCGGGCCCCGCGACCGGACCACACGGCAGGTCCCCGTGCCCGCGCCGCCGGGGCGAGGGCCCTGATCGACGTCAGCGACGGGCTCGTCCGGGACGCGACGCGACTGGCGCGCGCGTCGGGGGTGGACCTGCGGCTGCGGACGACGGACCTGGCACCCGGGCAGGACCTGCTGCTGGTCGCCGGGTTGCTGGGCCTGCCCGACGACCGGGCCCAGGAGTGGGTCCTCACCAGCGGGGAGGAGCACAGCATGCTGGCCTGCTTCCCGGCGGGGGCGACGCTGCCCGCCGGGTTCGTCCCGGTCGGCGAGGTCGCGCCCGCCGGCGAGGAGGGCCCGCTGGTCCGGGTGGACGGCGTGGCCCGCCGGGACCCCGGGGGGTGGACGCACTACGGCCGCCGACCCTGATCGGGTCCGGCGGCCGTGGGTGGTGCGGGGGTCACGCCCTCAGGCGTGACCGGGAGGTCAGCGAGAGACCTTGCCCGCCTTGAGGCAGGAGGTGCAGACGTTGACCCGCTTCGGCGTCGCGCCCACCATCGCGCGAACCCGCTGGATGTTGGGGTTCCAGCGCCGCTTGGTGCGGCGGTGCGAGTGGGAGATGCTGTTGCCGAAGCCGGGGCCCTTGCCGCAGACGTCGCAGTTGGCAGCCACGGGGTATCTCCTAGGAAGTCGATGTCTGGGCCCACGAGCGGGGCCCGTTCGGGCGGCGTGTCCGGGTGCGGACCCGCCAGGTGCGTCCCCGGGACTCCCGGTGAGCAACCACGACAGGGTACCCGATCCGGCCGGTGCCCCCTGACCTCCGACGCCCCCGGGCGGACCGGTCGGGTGGGCCCACGGGTCGACGGGCCGCGCGACGGGCCGCACGACCGGCCGACGACGTGCCGCACGACGTCCCGTACGACCGGCCGCACGACGTGCCGCGCGACCGGCCGCAGGTGTCCCGGGGGGCTCGTATCCTCCGGGCATGACCGGGGACGCATCGACCCAGGCGGTCCGCGCGCCCGGCGGCGGTCCCCTCACCTCGCTCGACGCCGCCGCGCTGCGCCGCTGGGCGCGCCTGGCGGCCCGCCGGCTGCAGGGGGCCAGGGCGGAGCTGGACGCGCTCAACGTGTTCCCGGTCCCCGACGGCGACACCGGCACCAACCTGCACCTCACGGTCAGCGGTGCCCTGGGTGACGGCGGCGGCGACCTGGCCCGGGCCCTGCTGGTCAACGCCCGGGGCAACTCCGGCGTGATCGCCAGCCAGCTCGCCCGGGGCTGGGCGGACGTGCTGGGTGCGCCCGGCCACGGGGTGCTCGGGGGCATCGGGGCCGACGTGGTGGCGAAGGCGCTGTGCCGGGGGGACGACCTCGCCTGGGCGGCGGTCACGGACCCCGTCGAGGGCACCGTGCTCAGCGTGTCGCGGGCCGCCGCGGAGGAGGCCGAGCGGGTCGTCGCGACCGGCGCCGGCCTGCCCGCCCTCCTCGACGCCGTGGTGGGCGCCGCCGAGCGGGCGCTCGACCGGACGCCCCTGCAGCTGCCCGCCCTGGCCGCGGCCGGTGTGGTGGACGCCGGCGGCGCCGGCCTGGTGCTGGCCCTGGGTGCGCTGCGCGACGTCGTCCTCGCGGGCGAGGTCGCCGACAGGACCGACGGGGACGACAGGACCGACGGGGACGACAGGACCGACGGGGACGACGGGACCGGCGGGGTGCGCCGGTCGTCCCCCACGGCCGGCGACGACCCCGTGGAGGGGGACCTGACGCTGCGCGGGGTGGCGGGCACCGACCTCCGACCGGGCGGCCCGGCCTACGAGGTCATGTACCTGCTGGGGGTGGACGGGCCCGGGGAGGGGACCGCCGGGCCGGTGGAGCGGTTGCGGGAGGCGTTGCTGCGCCTGGGCGACAGCGTCCTGGTCGTCGGGGGCGACTCGCTGTGGCACGTGCACGTGCACACCGACGACCCCGGGGCGGCGGTGGAGGCAGGCATGGCCGCGGGCTCTCCGCACGCCATCCGGATCACGCACTTCGCGGCCGCCGCGCGTCACGGCTCCGCCGGGGCGGACGCCGGGGGTGAGCGGGCGGCGCTCGCCGTGGTGGCCTGCGCCGGTGGGGCGGGGACGGTGGCCCTGTGCCGGGAGGCGGGGGTTCTGGTGGTGGCCAGCGCCCCCGGGGAGCGCGCGAGCACCGGGGACGTGCTGGACGCGGTGCTCGCCGCGGGCGCTGCCGCCGAGCGGGTGCTGGTGCTGCCCAACGACGCGGAGACCGCCGCCGTGGCGCACCAGGCCGTGCTCGCCGCCGAGGAGCAGGGCGTGACGGCGGTCGTGGCCCGGTCGCGCTCGCAGGTCCAGGTGCTCGCCGCGCTCGCGGTGCTCGGTCCCGGTGCCCCGAGCGGCGGGGACGCGCTCGCGGCGATGCGTTCGGCGGCCGCAGCGGTCGACGGCTGCCGGCACGGCGCGGTGGCGGTCGCCGCGCGGGACTGCACGACCCCGGTCGGCCCGTGCCGGACCGGTGACCTGGTGGGCACCCTGGGGCGGGACGTGGTGGCGGTCGGGTCCGACGCCGTCGACGTCGCCGAGAAGGTGGTGGCCGCCCTCGGTGGGGCGGAGGCGGAGCTCGTCACGGTCCTCCCGGGCCGGGACGCCGGTCACGACCTGCTGGAGCGGCTGCAGCGACGGCTGCAGCCCGGTGGCGCCGGTCCCCAGGTCGACGTGGTGGGCGGCGGGCAGCCGCGGTACCTGCTGCTGCTGGGGTGCGAATGAGCCCCGACCGTCCGGCTGCCCCCCGGCCGCCGTCACGGCTGGACACCCCGCTGGACCGCGAGCTGGGACCCAAGACCGCCGAGCGGCTGGAGAGCCTGGGGCTGCGTACGGTCGCGGACCTGCTCGAGCACTACCCGCGCCGCTGGACCGCCCGCGGCGACATGACGTCCTTCGACGGCCTCCGCGAGGGCGAGCACGTCACCGTCCAGGCCCAGGTCGTCAGCACCACCACCCGACGGATGCGGCAGCGCAAGGGGTTCATCACCGAGGTGGTCGTCACCGACGGCCACGGCCGCCTGGACCTGGTGTTCTTCAACCAGCAGTTCCGCGAGAAGCAGCTGGTGAAGGGACGCGGCGGGTTCTTCTCCGGCAAGGTCAGCCGCCGGGGCGGCCGGCTGCAGCTGCTGCAGCCCGACATGCAGCTGCACGGCTCGCCCGGCCACACCGAGCTCGACGGCGAGTTCGAACGGGTCGTCGCCGAGGGCTACGTCGACGAGTGGGCGGGACGGCTCCAGCCCGTGTACCCCGCGACGGCCAGGGCGCAGACCTGGCACGTCGCCGCGGCCCTGGAGCAGGTGCTCGACACGCTGTCCCCGGACGAGGTCCCCGACCCGGTGCCCGAGCAGGTCCGGACCCGGCACGACCTGCTGCCCCGGCTGGAGGCGCTGCGTCGGCTGCACCGACCCGCCGACGAGGACGACCGCGACGAGGCGGAGCAGACGCTGCGCTTCGCCGAGGCGTTCGTGCTGCAGACCGGTCTGGTCCGCACCCGCAACCGGATCAGGACGGTGCCGGCCACCACGTACGCCCCGCGCCCGGGCGGCCTGCTCGAGCGCTTCGACGCCGCCCTGCCGTTCACGCTCACCGCCGGCCAGCAGGAGGTCGGCCGGCAGCTGTCCGCCGACCTGGCCTCCGGCACCCCGATGCAACGGCTCCTGCAGGGCGAGGTCGGCTCGGGCAAGACCCTGGTCGCGCTGCGGGCGATGCTCGCGGTGGTCGAGGCCGGCGGGCAGGCCGTGATGCTCGCCCCCACCGAGGTCCTCGCCGCCCAGCACCACCGCTCCCTGCTGGCGGTGCTGGGCCCGCTGGGGCGGGGCGGGACGCTGGACGGCGACCCCGACGGCACGTCGGTGACCCTGCTGACCGGGTCGGCGCCGACCGCCGTGCGCCGCAAGGCGATGCTCGACATCCTCAGCGGGGAGGCGGGGATCGTCGTGGGGACCCACGCCCTGCTGTCGGACCGGGTCGAGTTCCACGACCTGGGTCTGGTCGTGGTCGACGAGCAGCACCGCTTCGGTGTCGAGCAGCGCGACGCGCTGCGAGCCCGCGGTGTCGGCGTCCACGTCCTGGTGATGACCGCCACGCCGATCCCGCGGACCGTCGCGATGACGGTGTTCGGCGACCTCGACACCTGCGTGCTCGACGAGCTCCCGGCGGGACGCCGACCGATCACGACCCACGTGGTCGCCCTGGCCGAGAGGCCCGCGTGGGCGCAGCGGGTCTGGCGGCGGGTCCGCGAGGAGGTCGACGCGGGCCGGCAGGCCTTCGTGGTCTGCGGGCGCATCGGCGCCGACGGCACCGACGAGGACGCGGTGCTCGCCGAGATGGAGGACGAGTTCGCGGGGGAGGACCAGCGCCCGGCGGCGGCCGCGGTCCTCGACGTCCTCGACCAGCTGCGCCTGGAGCCGGCCCTGGCCGGCTGCCGGGTCGAGATGCTCCACGGCCGGATGGCGCCCGAGGACAAGGACGCCGTGATGCGCGCCGTGGTGGCGGGCGAGGTGGACGTGCTGGTCGCGACCACCGTGGTCGAGGTGGGGGTCGACGTGCCCAACGCGACCGTGATGGTGGTGATGGACGCCGACCGGTTCGGGGTGTCCCAGCTGCACCAGCTGCGCGGCCGGATCGGACGCGGTGGGCACGCCGGGCTGTGCCTGCTGGTCACGTCGCTGCGAGGCCCCTCGGAGGCGAGGGAGCGCCTCGACGCCGTCGCCTCGACCGTCGACGGCTTCGAGCTGGCACGGTTCGACCTGCGGACCCGGCGCGAGGGTGACGTGCTCGGCGCGGCGCAGTCCGGGGCCCGGTCCTCGCTGCGGCTGCTTCGCGTGGTGGACGACCTGGACGTGATCACCGCGGCCCGTGCCGAGGCCGAGGCCGTGCTGTCCGACGACCCGGACCTCACCGCCCACCCGGAGCTGGCCGAGGCCGTCGAGGTCGCCCTGGCCGGCGGCCGCGAGGCGTACCTGGCGCGAGGATGAGCGCGTGAGGGGTCGGACGACGGGGACGGGCGCATGAGGATCGTGGCCGGGACGGCCCGCGGGCGCCGGTTGGCCGTACCCCGCGGGACCACCACCCGCCCCACCAGCGACCGCACCCGCGAGGCCGTCTTCGGCCGCCTCGACGCCTGGGGTGCGGTGCGCGAGGCCCGGGTGCTGGACCTGTACTGCGGCTCGGGCGCGCTGGCGCTGGAGGCGCTGAGCCGGGGTGCGGTCTCCGCGGTCGGGGTCGACGCGGACCGTGCGGCCGCCCGGACCGCCGCCGACAACGCCGCCACCCTGGACCTGCCCCTGCAGGTGGTGCACGAGAAGGTGCAGCGCTGGCTGGACGGACCCGGTGGGCGCGGGGGGCCGGACAGGCACGACGGGGGCGGGGGGCCGGACCGGGCCGACGCGTTCGACCTCGTCCTGCTCGACCCGCCCTACGACGTCCCGGCGGGGACGCTGGACGCGGTGCTCGCCGCCGTCGAGGCCCGCTGCGCCGATGACGCCGTGGTGGTCGTGGAGCGCTCCTCCCGCAGCCCCGCACCGACCTGGCCGGCCGGGCTCAGCCCGCTCGAGCCGCGGACGTACGGCGAGACCCGGGTCTGGTTCGCGGAGCGCGCGTAGCGTGACGGCCGTGAGCGACACCTCCTCCGAGCCCCCGCGCGCCCCCCGGGTGGCCGTCTGCCCGGGCAGCTACGACCCCGTGACCCTGGGCCACGTCGACGTCATCGTCCGCAGCGCCGCCCTGTTCGACCAGGTGGTCGCCGCCGTGGTGCACAACCCCGGGAAGGCAGGGTTGTTCGAGACCGACGAACGGGCCGACCTGCTGCGGGAGGTGCTCGCGGCGGACCCCCGCACCAGGGACGTCCGGGTGGACGTGGTGGCCGGCGGGCTGCTGGTGGACTACTGCCGGGACGTCGGGGCGCAGGCGGTGGTGAAGGGACTGCGCAGCGGCACGGACCTGGCCTACGAGCGACCGATGGCCCTGATGAACCGTCACCTCAGCGGACTGGAGACGGTGTTCCTGCCGGGGGAGCCCCGCTTCGAGCACGTCTCGTCCTCGCTGGTGAAGGAGGTCGCCCGCAACGGCGGCGACGTCTCCGACCTCGTGCCCCCGGCGGTCCTGGCGCCCATGGCGGCCCGGCTGGCGCGCTGAGGACGGCGCCGTCGGCCGTCCCGGTTTGGGAGGTGCCGCTGCTGGCGGTACCTTTGGCGGCTGGCCCTGCGGTGACCTCGTCCCGGCAGCGGTCGAGCGTCGCCCGACGGGTCGACGGATGCACGTACGCCCACCCAGGAAGGTTCCGCAGTGACTCCGACGGTGCGGCCGGCGCGGCTCGACCCGCGCAAGCCGCTGGTCCTCGACGCGCACGAGCTCGGCCGACGGCCGGGGACGATGCTCCGGGTCCAGCGGACCGTCCCTGCGCCGGTGGACCTGGGCAACGGCGTCATCGCCGTGACCCCCGAGTCGCCGATGGAGCTCGACCTGCGCCTGGAGGCCGTCATGGAGGGCGTCCTGGTCTCCGGGACGGTGTCCGCCACCGCCACGGGCGAGTGCGTGCGCTGCCTGGACCCGGTGACCGAGGCCGTCGGGGTCGACGTGCAGGAGCTGTTCCTGCACGAGCCGCCCGCCGAGGGCGAGGACGACGCTGAGCTGCCCCTGCTGGACGGTGACCTGCTCGACCTCGAGCCCGCCGTCCGCGACGCGGTCGTGCCCTCGCTGCCCTTCCAGCCCGTCTGCGACCCCGACTGCCCGGGGCTGTGCTCCCGGTGCGGGGCCAGGCTGCTCGACGACCCGGACCACAGCCACGAGGAGTCGGACCCGCGCTGGTCCGTCCTCCAGGCCCTCACGCTGCCCGACCAGAACGACGGGACGGCGACCCCCGCCGACCCCGACCGCACACAGGAAGAGACGAACTGAGATGGCCGTCCCGAAGCGGAAGATGTCCCGCAGCAACACCCGGTCCCGTCGGGCCAACTGGAAGGCTGCCCCGCTGACCCTGACCACCTGCCCGCAGTGCCGCGCGGTGCGTCGCCCCCACATGGCGTGCCCCACCTGCGGTGCGTACGACCAGCGTCGGTACACCGAGGCGCTGCGCAACGACAACGAGCAGGCCTGAGCCCACGTCGGGCGTGAGTCCGACCCACCCCGAGCGCGCCGCCCTGGCGGAGGCGCTCGGGGTCTCGTTGTCCCCCGAGGGTCTCGAGCACGCCCTGGTGCACCGCTCGTACGCCTACGAGAACGGGCAGGTGCCGACCAACGAGCGCCTGGAGTTCCTGGGCGACGCGGTGCTGCAGCTGGCGGTCACCGAGGAGCTGTACTCCCGCCACCCCGAGGCCGACGAGGGGCTGCTGTCGCGGATGCGCATCGCGGTGGTCAGCAAGCCCGCGCTCGCCTCGATCGCGCGGACGCTCGGCGTCGGTGACGCCATGCTGCTGGGCCGCGGCGAGGAACTGACCGGCGGGCGGGACCGGGACTCGCTGCTGGCGGACACCGTCGAGGCCCTCATCGGGGCCGTCCACATCGAGCGTGGCCCCGTCGCGGCCCGGGACCTGGTCCTGCGCATCACCGCCGACCTGCTGGCCGCTGCGCCCGGTGAGGGCGTCGACCACGACCACAAGACGGTCCTGCAGGTGATGGCCGCCGAGCGCGGCCTCACCCCGCCCAGCTACCAGCTGAGCCACTCCGGCCCGCCCCACGACCCCGAGTTCACCGCCGTCGTCGAGCTGGCGCCCGGGTCGGCCGACGGGCAGGACGCCGTCGTCGGCCGGGGGACCGGGCGCAGCAAGAAGCTGGCCGAGCAGGCCGCCGCCGCCGACCTGGTGCGGACCCTGCGCGCGGTCCCCGTGCCGCAGACCACGGACGGCTAGTGCCCGAGCTGCCCGAGGTCGAGAGCGTCCGTCGCGGGCTGGCCGACCTGGTCGTGGGCGCGCAGGTGGAGTCCGTCCGGGTCGTGCACCCGCGGTTGCTCCGGCACCAGCCGGAGGGCCCCACGGGCTTCGCCGGGATGCTGACCGGTGCACGGCTGCGGACGCCGCGCCGCCGCGGCAAGTTCCTCTGGCTGCCGCTGGAGCACGCCGACCGCGGGGCCCACGCCGACCGCGGCGCCCAGGACCTCCCGGGCCACGCCCGGGGCGGTGAGGAGCAGGACGACGCCTCCCGCCGGGACGCCCTGGTGGTGCACCTGGGCATGTCCGGGCAGGTCAGGGTCCTCGACCGGGGGGAGCCGGTCCACCCGCACACCCGCGTCGTGGCGCGCCTCGAGGACGGGCGCGACCTCCGCTTCGTCGACATGCGGATGTTCGGCCGGCTCGAGGTCGACGAGCTGGTGCCCACCGTGGACGTCCCGGGCGACACGGTCCCGGCGCTGGCCGTCCACATCGGTCGGGACCCGCTCGACCCGGACTTCGACGAGGCGGCCTGGGTCGTGAGGCTCCGGGCGCGCCGGACCGGGCTCAAGCGGGCCCTCCTCGACCAGACCCTGGCCTCGGGCATCGGGAACATCTACGCCGACGAGGCGCTGTGGCGGGCGCGGCTGCACTGGGCCCGGCCGACCGAGACGCTGCCCCGGGCCAGGGCGCTGGAGCTGCTGGGCCACGTCCGCGACGTCATGGCCGCGTCGATGGCCTCGGGCGGGACGTCGTTCGACGCGCTCTACGTCGACGTCAACGGCGAGTCCGGCTACTACGACCGCGCGTTGTCGGCCTACGGGCAGGAGGGGCGGCCCTGCCCTCGCTGCGGTACCGCGGTCGTCCGGGAGGCCTGGACCAACCGGTCCTCGTTCCGGTGCCCGTCCTGCCAGCCCCGGCCACGCCGCGCCCGGGTCTGAGTCGTCGCCGGGCGCGGTCGCTACCCTGTCGCGCATGCCGACACCGCCTGTCCGCGTCATGGTCGTGGACGACCACGAGGTGGTCCGTCGCGGTGTCGTGGACGTCTGCGACGCGGACCCGTTGCTGCAGGTCGTGGCCGAGGCCGCCGGCGTGGCCGAGGGGCTCCGGCGCGGGGCGGCGGTCCGGCCCGACGTGGCCCTGGTCGACCTGCACCTGCCGGACGGCACCGGTATCGACCTGATGCGTGGGCTGGTGCAGGTGAGCCCGGGCACCCGGTTCGTGGTGCTGACCAGCTTCGACGACGACGACTACGCCGCCGAGGCGCTGGCGGTGGGCGCCTCCGCGTTCGTGCTCAAGACCGTGCGGGGGGCCCAGATCGCCGAGACGGTGCTGTCGGTCGCGGCCGGCCGGGTGCTGCTGGACCAGCGGGTGCTCGAGCGCCGGCGGGCCCAGACCGACGACCCGCTGTCGGTGCTGACCCCCACGGAGCGGCTGGTGCTGGAGTGCATCGGGGACGGTCTCAGCAACCGCGAGAGCGGGGAACGGCTCGGCGTGAGCGAGAAGACCGTCAAGAACCACGTCACCGCGGTCATGGCGAAGCTGGGCTTCAAGCGCCGCACCCAGGCCGCGGCCTGGGTCGCCTCCCACGCCCGCCGCAGCTGACGGCCGGGGCGGCCGGGCGTGGCCGCCCCTCAGGACAGCGGCACCGACCACTCGACCCGGGTCCCGCCGGACGGTCGGGGGAGCACGGTGCAGGTGCCGTGGTGCTGGCGGGCCCGTTCGCGCAGGTTCTCCAGCCCGCTGGTGCGGGCCGGGGCGGCGGGGACCCCGACCCCGTCGTCGCGGACGACGAGCCGCAGCCGGCCGTCGTCGACGTCCAGGTCCACCGACACCGTCGAGGCCCGGGAGTGCCGCGCGACGTTGGCGAGCGCCTCGCCCAGCACGGCGACCAGGTCGTGGACCAGTGACGGGTCCCAGCCCAGGGAGTCGACCGGGTCGGTGCGGTCGTGCAAGGTGGGTCGGAAGCCGAGCACGACGGCGGCCTCGTCCACGGTGCGGGCGACCTGCTGCCCGGGGGTCGCGGCCGGCGCCGGGCGCAACGGTCGCAGCGTGGCCCGGATGTGCCCGACCGCGGCGTCCAGTCCGTCCAGGGCGAGGTCGACGTGGCCGACCATGCCGCCGCCGCCGGGCAGCATCACCTTGAGCCGGCCGAGCTCGATGCCCACGGCGAACAGCTGCTGGACCGCGAGGTCGTGCAGGTCGCGGCCGATCCGGGCCCGCTCGTCGAGCAGGACGCGGTTCTCGCCGCGGTGCCGCTCCGAGGCCAGGCGCAGCGACAGCGACGACTGCGCCGCGAAGCTCTCGGCCCCGGCGATGTCGTCCGGTCCGAAGCGCCGGTGCCCGTCGGCACGGACCAGCACCAGCACGCCGGCCTCGCCCTCCCCGTCGGCCATCGGGCAGGACACGGTGTCGCCGAGCGCGCGGACGGCCGCCAGCCCCATCCCGACGAGCTCGTGACCGCCGACGCCGCCGTCCACCACCTCGGCGACCAGGGCCCCGTCCCGACCGGGCAGCGCCAGCAGGGCCGCGTCGGCGTGGGCGACCTGGCGGGCGTGGCGGACCACCACCTCCAGGGCCTCCTCCTCGTCGATCCCGCCGAGGAGGGCGGCGGTCACGGCCCCCGACGCCTCGGCCCACTGCTCACGGTTGCGGGCGCTGCGGTACAGCCGCGCGTTGTCCACCGCCACCGACGCAGCCGTGGCCAGGGCCTCCACCGTCGCCCGGTCCTCGTCGTCGAAGCCGCCGGGCTTGTCGGTCAGGTACAGGTTGCCGAAGACGGTCCCGCGGACCCGGAGCGGGACGCCCAGGAACGAGCCCATCGGCGGGTGCTCGGCCGGGAAGCCCACCGACGCCGGGTGGGACTTGATGTCCTCGGCCACGACCGGTCGGCGCTCGCGGGTGATGAGACCCAGCACCCCGTGGCCCCGGGGCAGCTGACCCATCGACGCGATCTGCTCCGGCGTGAGCCCGACGTGGCGGAACTCCTCGTGCAGGCCGTCCGGACCCAGCACCCCGATCGCGGCGTACCGGGCGCCGGTGGCCTCCCGGGCGGCCTCGATCAACCGGTCGAGCACCACCGGGAGCTCGAGCCCCTCGGCGATCTGCGCGACCACACGTACGAGCTCGTCGGTGACCACGGGTGAACCCTATGACGGCGCGGGTCGAGGGGACCGGGACCTTCGTCACCGCGGGCCCCGGCACGGCAGGGCCCCGGCGCGCGACGCGCCGACTACCCTCGCCCCGGTGTACCTGTCCTCGCTGACCCTGCGCGGCTTCAAGTCGTTCGCGTCGGCGACGACGCTGCGCCTCGAGCCGGGCATCACCTGCGTGGTGGGTCCGAACGGCTCGGGCAAGTCCAACGTGGTGGACGCGATCGCGTGGGTCCTCGGTGAGCAGGGGGCCCGGACGCTGCGCGGCGGCAGCATGGCCGACGTCATCTTCGCCGGGACGGCCACCCGGGCGCCGCTGGGCCGGGCGGAGGTGGTGCTGACCTTCGACAACTCCGACGGCGCGATCGGGGAGGGCACCGCCGAGGTGTCGGTGACCCGGACGATGTTCCGGGCCGGGGGCAGCGAGTACGCCATCAACGGGCGGTCCTGCCGCCTGCTGGACGTGCAGGAGATGCTCGGCGACGCCGGGATCGGCCGCGAGCTGCACGTGGTGGTGGGGCAGGGCCGCGTCGACGCCGTCCTGCAGGCGACCCCGGAGGAGCGTCGCGCGTTCGTCGAGGAGGCGGCCGGCGTCCTCAAGCACCGCAAGCGCAAGGAGAAGGCGCTGCGCAAGCTGGCGGCGATGGACGGCAACCTCGTCCGGCTGTCCGACCTGACCGCCGAGATCTCGCGTCAGCTGAGGCCGCTGGGCCGGCAGGCGGAGACGGCGCGGCGGGCCCGCCGGATCGCGGCCGACGCGCGGGACGCCCGGCTGCGGCTGCTGGCCGACGACGTGGCCGCGGCCCGTGGCGCCCTCGGTGGCCACGACGGGCCCGGCCCGGCGGCCCAGCGCCTCGCCGACGTCGCCGCCCGGCTGGGGCACGCCGAGCAGGCGGCCGCGACGGCCGCCGCGGAGGACTCCCGGGTCCGGCCCCGCGCCTACGCCTGGGCCGAGCAGCTGGGCCGTGCCCGCACCGTGAACGACCGGCTGCGGGCCATCGCCCGCGTCGCCGACGAACGGGCCCGGCTGCTCGCCGAGCCGGGTCACACGGGTGGGTTCGACCTCGACGAGCTGGCGGCCGCGGCCGGGCGGGCCGCGGCGGAGGCCGGGACGCTGGGCGAGGAGGTGGCCGGCGCCCACACGGCGCTGGAGCTGGCGGGCGAGCGTCGGGCGCGGGCCGAGAAGGCCCACGAGCAGGCCGAGCGCGCGGCGCGCGAGAACGCGGCCGAGCGGGCCCGCCGCTCCGAGGCGATCGCCCGGCTGCGGGGCACGGTGTCCACCCTGCGGGGCCGCTGCGAGTCCGCCGACGCCGAGGCCGAGCGCGTCGCCCGGACCCTGGCGGAGGCCGAGGGACGCCGCCGGGACGCCGCGGCCCGCTTCGAGGAGCTGCGCCGCGAGGGCGCGGGCGACGGGTCCGGCGGCGACGGGTCCGGCAGCGACGGGTCCAGCAGCGACGGGTCCGGCGGCGACGGGTCGCCGTCCGTCGAGCAGGACCCGGTGGCCCGCGCCGTGGCCGCGCACGAGCGGGCCGTGGCCCTGCACTCCGTGGCCGCCGACGCCCTGCGGGAGGTCGAGTCCGGGGAACGCGTCGCCGAGCGGGAGCGGGCGGCCCTGCTGGCCCGACGCGACGCGCTCGCCTCCACGACCGTCCCGGTCGACGCCACCGCCGCGGTGCTGGAGCGGGGCGAGGGCGTGGTCGGGCTGCTGTCCTCGCTGCTGCGGGTCGAACCGGGTCACGAGCACGCGCTCGCCGCGGCGCTGGGACCCGACGCGGACGCGGTCGCCATGACCTCGCTGGCCGACGCCACCACCGCGGTCGAGCGGCTGCACGACGTCGACGGCGGCCGGGTGGCCCTGGTCGTCCCCGGCGCCACGCCGCACGCCCAGGACAGCACCCTGCCCGGGCTGGGTGAGCTGGACGACGTCCACCTGCCCGACGGCGCCCGGCCGGCGGCCGACCTGGTCGTCGGGGACGGGCCGGTCGCCGTCTGGGCCCGGCACCGGCTGGCCCGCACGGTCGTCGTGGCCGACCTGGCCCAGGGGCGCTCGCTGCTCGAGGCCGCCGGCGGGGCGGCGGACGCGCTGGTCGTCGTCACGATGATCGGTGACGTGCTGACGGTGGACGCGCTGCGCGGCGGGTCCGGGGCGGCCCCGTCCCTGATCGAGCGCCAGGCCGTGCTCGACGACGCCGAGCGGGAGCTGGTCGAGGCCGAGAAGGTGCTGGCGCGGGCCCGCGAGTCCGTCCGGGCCGCCCGCGAGGTGGCCGACGCCGCCAAGGCGGCCCTCGACGTCGCCGAGGCCGACCGGTCGGCCCTCGACGCCCGGATGAGCGCCCTGGCGGAGCAGCTGGGTGCGGTGTCCGCGCAGGTCCGTGCCGCGGCCGACGAGGCCGACCGGGCCCGCGCCGGGGCCGAGCAGATCGCCGCCCGCCGGGCGGGCTACGGAGCGGAGCTGGCCACCGCGGAGGCGGCCCTGGCGCAGGCCGAGGCGGAGGAGCTGGCGGCCGAGGTGGCGACGGACGAGGGGTCCGGCGGTGGTCCGGGCGGCGCCGAGCCCGAGGACCGGCCCGACGACGACCAGCCGGGCGCCGGCGGGCCCGAGGAGCACCGGCCCGACGAGGACCGGCCCGGCCCGGGCCCGCGCGACGTCGCCGGTCTGCAGGAGCACGCGCGTCGGGCCCGTCAGGCCGAGACCGAGGCCCGGCTGGGAGCGCGCACGGCGGAGGAACGCGCCCGGGCCGCCGCCGAACGGGCCGAGGCCGCGACGCGGGCGCTCGAGCGTGCCCGGGCCGAGCAGGCCGCCCAGGCCGAGCGGCAGGCCCGCCGGGTCCGGGCCGCGGCCGAGGCCCGCGACGTGCTGACCGACGCCTCGCACGCGGTGGAGGCCGCCGCCCGGGTGCTGGAACGCGTCCAGGCCGGGGAGTCGGCCGCGCGCCGGGCCCGGGAGGAGGTCCAGCGGGCCGCCCGTGACGCCGCGGCGACCGTGCAGGCCCTCACCGCCGAGCACTCGCGGCTCGTCGAGGCCTCGCACGCGGAGGAGCTGGCCCGGACCGAGCAGCGGCTGCGCCTGGAGCAGCTGGTCGAGCTGGCCCGCGACGAGCACGGCCTGGACGCCGACGCCCTGGTCGAGCAGTACGGGCCCGCGGTGCCGGTGCCCGTCCTGGACGACCGGCCGCTCCCGGACGGCGAGGAGCCGCCCGAGCCCACCACGGAGCCCTTCGACCGCACCCGGCAGCAGCGTCGGCTGCGGGCGGCGGAGCGGGGCCTGGCCGAGCTGGGGACCGTGAACCCGCTGGCGATGGAGGAGTACACGGCGCTGGAGGAGCGGCACCGGTTCCTGCTGCAGCAGCAGCAGGACCTGTCCAGCAGCAAGAAGGACCTGCTCGGCATCATCCGCGACGTCGACGAGCGGGTCGAGCAGGTGGTGAGCGCCGCCTACGCCGACACCGCCCGCGAGTTCGAGCAGATCATCCCCCGACTGTTCCCCGGGGGCGTGGGACGGCTCGTCCTGACCGAGCCCGATGACATCCTCACCACCGGGATCGAGGTCGAGGCCCGCCCGGCCGGCAAGACCGTCAAGCGGATGAGCCTGCTGTCGGGCGGCGAGCGGACCCTGGTGGCGCTGGCGTTCCTGGTGGCCCTGTTCAAGGCCCGGCCCAGCCCGTTCTACGTCCTGGACGAGATCGAGGCCGCCCTCGACGACGCCAACCTGGGCCGTCTGCTGGTGCTGATGGAGGAGCTGCGGCAGTCCAGCCAGCTCCTGGTCGTCACGCACCAGAAGCGGACCATGGAGGCCGCCGACGCGCTCTACGGCGTCAGCATGCGGGGCGACGGCGTGTCGATGGTGGTCAGCCAGCGGCTGCGCGAGGTGGGCTGAGGCGCTGACAGACTGGGCCCGTGCTTGAGACCACCACCACGGACCTGCTCGCGCTGTCGGCCCTGTCGCCCGACGAGACCACCTGGCTCGTCGTGGGCGGCGCGCTGGGCGTCCCCGTCATCATCGGGCTCGTCGTCGGCCTGCTGCGTCGCGGCCGCCGCCCCGGCGGCACCACCACGACCGAGGAGCGCCCGCGCCCGGGCGTGGACTACGCCCCCGGGGTCGGCGACGACGCCGGGGAGCCCGTCGACACCCCCCGACGTGACGTGCAGACGATCGCGCTGCCCGACGCGGTCGGCCCCGACGTCCTCGACGTGCCGGTGGCCGACGCCCCGTCGCTGGACACCCCCGACCCGGTCCTCGGCCGGCTCGGTCGTCTGCGCGCCCGGCTGGCCCGGTCCAACAACGCCATCGGCAAGGGGCTGCTGGCCCTGCTCAGCAAGGACACCGTCGACGAGGCGACCTGGGAGGAGATCGAGGAGACCCTGATCGGGGCCGACCTGGGCACCGGTCCCTCGTTGGAGCTCGTCGAGCGGCTGCGCAGCCGGCTGGCGGCCGAGGGCGGCGGTGACGTCCGGGCCCTGCTGCGCAGCGAGCTGGTCAGGGCCGTGGACCCGACCTTCGACCGCAGCCTCGCCGTGTCGCCGACGCCCGGCGACGGGCCCCACCGGCCCGCGGTCGTCCTGGTCGTCGGGGTCAACGGCGTCGGCAAGACCACCACGGTCGGCAAGCTGGCCCGGGTGCTCGTGGCGCAGGACAAGGACGTCGTGCTGGGCGCGGCCGACACCTTCCGCGCCGCGGCCGCCGAGCAGCTGACCACCTGGGGCGAGCGGGTCGGGGTGCCGACCGTGCGCTCCGACGTCGAGGGCGCCGACCCCGCCGCCGTGGCGTTCGACGCCGTCAAGGCCGGGGTGGACCTTCAGGCCGACGTGGTGCTGGTCGACACCGCCGGCCGGTTGCAGAACAAGCGCGACCTGATGGACGAGCTGGGCAAGGTGAAGCGGGTGCTCGAGCGGCACGGCCCGGTCGACGAGGTCCTGCTCGTCCTGGATGCCACCACGGGCCAGAACGGCCTCACCCAGGCCCGCGTGTTCGCCGAGGCGGTCGAGGTGACCGGCATCGTCCTGACCAAGCTGGACGGCACGGCCAAGGGTGGCATCGTCGTGGCCGTGCAGCGCGAGCTCGGTGTCCCGGTCAAGCTGATCGGGCTGGGCGAGGGCGCCGACGACCTGGCCCCGTTCGAGGCCGAGGCGTTCGTGGACGCCCTGCTGGACTAGGGGCCGGACCCGTGCCGGGCGGAGGAGGCCTGCCGCGCCAGCGGGGCGGCGGGGACGACGACCCGCCCGGCGAGGGCGGTCGGTCCGGCGAGGACGGTCGGTCCGGCGAGGACGGTCGGTCCGGCGAGGACGGTCGGGCCCGCGAGCCGGTCCCCGGCGAGGTCCTCGGCTCCCGGCGCGATGACGAGCCGCTGCTCGGCGGGGCGCCGCGGCGGTGGATGATCCGCCTGTTCGTGCTGGCCGGGCTGGGCGGGCTCGTCCTGCCCGGCGTCCTGCTGCTCGTCGTGGACGACCCGGCCGTGTGGGCCCTGGTCCGGGTGGCGACCGGTGTCGCGGCGGTGGTGGTCACGGTCGGCTGGCGCATCCTGCGGGTGCTGCACCGGGCGGGCCGTCTGCGCTGAGCAGACGACCCGCCCGGTCCGACCGGGTCCCGGCGCCGAGGTCGTCCCCGGTGACGTCCCGACGCCGGGGCCGTCTCAGGCGGCGCAGCCGGTCAGGTCCAGCACGTCGGCGGCCGGGTCGGCCACCGGCTCCACCAGCGTGACCAGGTGCCGGGCGTAGGCCCGGGTGGTGAGGAACGAGGGCATCCGCTCGGCGAGCATCGCCTCCCGGAGCAGCTCGGCGGCGGCGGCGAACCGGTCGGGGTCACCGCCCGCGGCGGTGGCCGCGGTCAGCTCCTCGGCCAGCAGGGCCGTGACCAGCTCGGGCGTCACCGTCCCGCCGTCGGCCAGGGTGACCTCCTCGTGGAGCCACTGCCACACCTGCGAGCGCGAGATCTCGGCCGTGGCCGCGTCCTCCATCAGCCCGTGCAGCGCCACGGCTCCCCGCCCGCCCAGCCAGGCGGCCAGGTAGTGCAGGCCGACCGAGACGTTCTGGCGCAGCCCCGCGGCCGTGACCTCACCGGGCGTGGATGCGACGTCCAGCAGGTCGGCCGCGGTGACGGCCACCTCGGGACGGTGCCGGTGGACCTGGTTGGGCCGGTGACCGAGCACGCCGTCGAAGACCTCGCGGCAGGTGTCAACCAGGCCCGGGTGGGCGACCCAGGACCCGTCGAACCCGTCGGCGGCCTCCCGCTGCTTGTCCGCGCGCACCTTGGCCACGGCCGCCGCCGTGCGCTCGGGGTCCGAGCGGTCCGGCACGGCGGCGGCCATCCCGCCGATCGCGTGCGCGCCACGCTTGTGGCAGGTCGCGACCAGCAGCTCGGTGTAGGCCCGCATGAACGGCGCGGTCATGGTGACGTCCGCGCGGTCCGGCAGCAGGAAGTCCCCGCCTCGCGTGCCGTAGGTCTTGATGACGGAGAAGATGTAGTCCCAGCGGCCCGCGTTCAGCCCTGCGGCGTGCTCGCGCAGCTCGTAGAGGATCTCCTCCATCTCGAACGCGGCCGGCAGCGTCTCGATGAGCACCGTGGCCCGGATGGTGCCGCGAGGCATGCCGAGCAGGGCCTGCGCGGTGACGAAGACGTCGTTCCACAGCCGGGCCTCGAGGTGGCTCTCGAGCTTGGGCAGGTAGAAGTACGGCCCGCGCCCGGCCTGCAGCTGCAGCCGGCCGCAGTGGAACAGGTACAGCCCCAGGTCCACCAGGGCCCCGGACAGCGGCCGGCCGTCGATGCGCAGGTGCTTCTCCGGCAGGTGCCAGCCGCGCGGGCGGACCACGACGGTCGGGGTGCGCCCGTCCGCGTCGCCCGTCACCTCGTAGTGGCGCCCGTCGGGGGAGTCGTAGGTCAGCTCGCCCAGGCTGGCCTGGAGCAGGCTGAGCTGCCCGCCGACGACGTTGTCCCAGGTCGGGCTGGTCGCGTCCTCGAGGTCGGCCAGCCACACCCGCGCCCCGGAGTTCAGGGCGTTGATCGTCATCTTGGCGTCGGTCGGCCCGGTGATCTCGACCCGGCGGTCGACCAGGCCCGGGGCGGGCGGGGCCACCTTCCAGCTGGGGTCGGTTCGGATCCACCGGGTGTCGGTGCGGAACCCCAGGTCGGCGCCCGCCTCCAGCGCCTCCCGGCGACGGGCCCGGGCCGCCAGCAGCTCGCAGCGCTGCTCGGCGAACGCCTGGTCGAGGCGGCCGACGAACTCCAGCGCCTCGGGGGTGAGGATGCGTTCGAAGCCCGGACGGACCGGGCCGAGCACGTCGACGCGGGTGGCCCGGGGGGAGCGGGCGTCGTGGGAGATCTCGGTGAGCGTCATGGTGGTCCCTCGTCTGCTCTGCGGGCTCAGTGGAACTGCTCGGACTCGGTGGACCCCGTCAGCGCCAGCGTGGAGCCGGTGGGGTTGAGGGCCGTCGCCACGGCGTCGAAGTAGCCCGTGCCGACCTCGGCCTGGTGCTTGACCGCGGTGTAGCCGCGGTCGGCGGAGTCGAACTCGGCCTGCTGCAGCTCGACGTAGGCGCTCATGCCGCGCCGGGCGTAGCCATGGGCCAGGTCGAACATCGAGTGGTTGAGGGCGTGGAAGCCGGCCAGGGTGATGAACTGGAACCGGTAGCCCATCGCGGCCAGCTCGCGCTGGAACTTCGCGATGGTCTCGTCGTCCAGGTAGGCCTTCCAGTTGAAGCTGGGCGAGCAGTTGTAGGCCAGCATCTTGCCGGGGTGCTCGGCGTGGACCGCCTCGGCGACGACGCGGGCCTGCTCCAGGTCCGGGGTGCCCGTCTCGACCCAGATCAGGTCCGAGTAGGGGGCGTAGGCCAGCACCCGGGAGACCACCGGGTCCATGCCGTTGCGGACCCGGTAGAAGCCCTCCGCGGTGCGCTCGCCGGTGCAGAACTGCTGGTCGCGCTCGTCGACGTCGCTGGTCAGCAGGTCCGCGGCGAGGGAGTCGGTGCGGGCCACGACCAGGGTGCGGGTGCCGGACACGTCCGCGGCGAGGCGGGCCGCGTTCAGGGTGCGGATGTGCTGCTGCGTGGGGACCAGCACCTTGCCGCCCAGGTGGCCGCACTTCTTCTCGCTGGCGAGCTGGTCCTCCCAGTGCACGCCCGCCGCCCCCGAGGCGATCATCTGCTTCATCAGCTCGAAGGCGTTGAGGGGGCCGCCGAAACCGGCCTCGGCGTCGGCGACGATCGGGGCCAGCCAGTCCGCGGGACCGTCGGTCTCACCGGTCTGGTGGCCGATCTGGTCGGCGCGCAGCAGGGCGTTGTTGATCCGCCGGACCACGGCGGGGACGGAGTTGGCCGGGTACAGGGACTGGTCGGGGTAGGTCTGCCCCGACAGGTTGGCGTCTGCCGCGACCTGCCAGCCGGACAGGTAGATCGCCTCGAGGCCGGCGCGGACCATCTGGACGGCCTGGTTGCCGGTCAGGGCGCCCAGGGCGGGCACGTAGGTCCGCTCCGCCAGCAGCTGCCAGAGCCGCTCGGCGCCGCGGCGGGCCAGGGTGTGCTCCTCGGTGACCCGGCCCCGCAGCCGGACGACGTCCTCGGCGGTGTACGTCCGCTCGATGCCGGCCCAGCGGGGGTCGGTGGCCCACTCGTGGGCGAGCTCGGTCGCGCTGGGGAGGGTGGGGTCGAGGGGGCGCGTGGGGGTCGGGCTGGTGACCGGGGTCCCCGCGGCGACCTCCGCCGCGTGCTCCTGGCCGGCTCCGGTCGGGGTGGGGAACGTGGTGGTCATGGTCATCTCCTCGTGTGCTCCGGGGCCACCGTGGACCCGGTGAGAGGACTCTCCGCTCCCGTCCGGGCGAGAACCACGACATCTTCTGGGCAAGAATCGCGATTCCTTCGCTATCGTCAACAAGATGAGCGCCATCGACGTGACCTCCGCCACTTCGTCCACCTCCGACGCGTTGACGGTCGGTCGTCGCGTCCGCCACCTGCGCCGGGAGAAGGGCTGGACGCTGGAGCAGCTCGGTGCGGCCGTCGGCCGGGCCGGCTCGCAGCTGTCGCTGGTGGAGAACGGTCGCCGCGAGCCGAAGCTCGACCTGCTCCGCGCGCTCGCCGACGCGCTGGGCGTGGGGGTGCAGGACCTGCTGGGCGCCGAGCCGCCCAGCCGACGCGCGGCGCTGGAGATCGCGTGGGAGCGGGTGCAGCGCAGCCCGCTGTACGCCTCGCTGCACCTGCCCGAGGTCAAGGTCGGCCCCCGCACCTCGACGGAGGTGCTCGAGGCCCTGGTCGGCATGCACTCCGAGCTGGTCCGCCGGGCCACGGAGATGGCGGCGACGCCCGAGGAGGCCCGGCGCGCCAACCGGGAGCTGCGGGAGCAGATGCGGGCCCGGGACAACTACTACCCCGACATCGAGCAGGCCGCCGACGGGCTGCTGCGCGCGGTCGGCCACGGCGCGGGACCGCTGTCGCAGCGCGTGATCGCCGAGCTCGCCGCCCACCTCGGCTTCACCGTCCACCGCGTCGACGACCTGCCCCGGTCGGTGCGCTCGGTCACCGACCTGCGCAACTCCCGGTTGTACGTGCCGCTGGACGCCAACGGGCTCGGCCACGACGCGCGCACCGTGGTGCTGCAGACCCTCGGGCACTTCGTGCTCGGCCACAGCGACCCCGACGGCTACGCCGACTTCCTGCGGCAGCGGGTCGAGTCCAACTACTTCGCGGCGGCCCTGATGGTCCCCGAACGGACCGCCGTCCCGCTGCTCGCCGGGGCCAAGGCCCGCCGTGAGCTGGACGTGGAGGACCTGCGCGACGCCTACGCCGTGTCGCAGGAGACCGCCGCCCACCGCTTCACCAACCTGGCCACCCGGCACCTGGGCCTGCCGGTGCACTTCATGCGCGTGCACCGCAGCGGCGTCATCCACAAGGCCTACGAGAACGACGGGGTCCGGTTCCCCACCGACGCCACCGGGGCCATCGAGGGGCAGACCGTGTGCCGGCACTGGACGGTGCGGGTGGTCTTCGGTGCCACCGACGGCTCGGCGCCGTACCGGCAGTACACCGACACCCCGACCGGGACGTACTGGTGCACCGCCCACGTCGACCGGCGGCCCGGGGCCGGGGCCGACGACACCGACGACTTCTCGGTCGCCGTCGGCGTGCCGTACGCGCACGTCAAGTGGTTCCGGGGGCGGGAGACGACCGAGCGGTCCACCTCGCGCTGCCCCGACCCGACCTGCTGCCGTCGCCCGCCCGCGGAGCTGTCACGGCGCTGGGGCGGCTACGCCTGGCCGAGCGCGCGCGCCCAGAGCCACCTGCTGGCCACGCTGCCGCCGGGCACGTTCCCCGGTGTCGACGACACCGAGGTCTACGAGTTCCTCCAGGCGCACGACGGCGTGGGCTGAGCCGGCCCCGGGACGGCGTCGGTACCGGTCGGCCGCCGCCGACCGGTACCCGTGACCGAACGTGCGACGGGCATGCGTGATCGGTTCCCGTGTCACGCACCTTTCACATCCGGGGCCCGCTCGTCACGTGCCTGTAACCGGGCACGGCGGGCGACGAAACACCCGGACGCCACCTTGGGCGCACTGATCGGCACGGGACCGACCCCTGCGCCGTCCCGCGACTCGGAAGGTGACAACCACATGGTGGACACGGGCACAACCGCCTGGATCCTGACCAGCGCCACTCTGGTGCTGCTCATGACCCCAGGCCTCGCGATGTTCTACGGCGGCATGAACCGCCACCGCGGCGTCCTCAACATGATGATGATGAGCTTCGGCGCGCTCGGGCTCATCAGCGTCCTGTGGGTGCTGTACGGCTACTCGGTGGCCTTCGGCACCAGCCAGGGAGGCCTCGTCGGTGACCCGACGGAGTACTTCGGCTTCGCGGGCCTCATGCCCGACGCCGACCAGCTGGCGGGGGAGGAGATGGTCGTCGGCACGTACCCGGACATCGCCTTCGCCGCGTTCCAGGCCGTCTTCGCCATCATCACCGTCGCGCTGATCTCCGGCGCGATCGCCGACCGCGCCAAGTTCTCCGCCTGGATGGTGTTCGCCGGCATCTGGGCCACCGTCGTGTACTTCCCGGTCGCGCACTGGGTGTTCGCGTTCCAGGACGGCGAGGGCGGCTGGATCGCCGACGGCATCGAGGCCATCGACCTCGCCGGCGGCACCGCGGTCCACATCAACGCCGGCGCCGCGGCGCTCGCGCTGACGATCGTGCTCGGCAAGCGCAAGGGCTTCGGCAAGGAGCCGATGCGGCCCAACAACCTGCCCCTGGTCATGCTGGGCGCCGGTCTGCTGTGGTTCGGCTGGTTCGGCTTCAACGGCGCCAGCTTCCTCACCTCCGACGGCATCGCCGCCTACGTGTGGGTCAACACCCTGGTCGCCACCGGTGCCGCGATCCTCGGCTGGCTCGTGGTCGAGCGGCTGCGCGACGGCAAGTCCACCTCGCTGGGGGCGGCCTCCGGCGTCGTGGCGGGCCTCGTCGCCATCACCCCCGCCTGCGGTGCGGTCACGCCCGTCGGCGCCATCTTCATCGGCCTCATCGCCGGCGTGGTCTGCGCCTTCGCCGTGGGCCTGAAGTACAGGCTGGGCTTCGACGACTCGCTCGACGTGGTCGGCGTGCACCTGGTGGGTGGCCTCGTCGGCACCCTGCTCATCGTGTTCTTCGCCGCCCCGTCGGTCGCCGCGGCCTACGACGGCTACCCCGCGGGCCTGTTCTACGGCGGTGGCCTGGAGCTGCTGCCCCGCCAGGCCGGCGGTGCGTTCGCCGTCCTCGCCTACTCCTTCGTCATGACGCTCGTCATCGGGTTCCTGATCCAGAAAACCATGGGCTTCCGCATCACGGAGGAGGCCGAGGCCGAGGGCATCGACGCGACGGAGCACGCCGAGTCCGCGTACGAGTTCAGCGGCATCGGCGCCCGGGGCTTCAGCCCGAAGTCGTCCTCGTCGTCCAAGTCGGAGGTCTCCGCATGAAGCTCATCACCGCAGTCATCAAGCCGCACAAGCTCGACGACGTGAAGAACGCCCTCGAGGCGTTCGGGGTCCAGGGCATGACCGTGTCGGAGGCGTCCGGCTACGGCCGCCAGCGCGGCCACACCGAGGTCTACCGGGGCGCGGAGTACACCTCCGACCTGGTGCCCAAGGTCCGGATCGAGGTCCTGGTGGACGACGCCGCCGCCGCCGACGTCGTCGACGTCATCGTCAAGGCCAGCCAGACCGGTCGCATCGGTGACGGCAAGGTGTGGGCCAGCCCGGTCGACGAGGTCGTCCGGGTCCGCACGGGGGAGCGCGGGGTCGACGCGATCTGACCTCCCGAGGTCCCCGACCAGCCAGGATGCGCCGGCGCGTGGCAACCCGCGCCGGCGCATCCTGGTGCCGGGGCCGCACCCACGGCCCGACGCCGGGGTGCAGGTACGTGAGCAGGGGGAGGAGCAGCGATGAGCGGCACACGCACGACCGGGGCACCGGGTCAGCCCGGGGACCTGCCCCGGGACCTCGGCAAGGACCTGCTGGCCGCCTCGGTGCGGTCGACCCTGCCCGGGCCCCGACGTCGCCGGGCGCACAGCGACCTGGTCGTGTCCCGCCTGCAGCAGGTGTGGCACCGGGCCCTGGTCAGGACCGGTCTCGGGGAGGCGGCCGAGCCGACGCCGCGCGGCGCCGACGCCGAGCGGGCCCCGGACCCGGGCGGCATGTCCGGGGACGGCGACGAGGACTCCGGCGTGGTCGACGTCCAGGGGCCGCCCGGGGTGGCCCTGGCCATGGTCGGCAGCCTGGCGCGCGGTGACGCGGGCCCCGCCAGCGACGTCGACCTGCTGCTGCTGCACGAGGGGCGCCGCCTGCCCGTCGACCGGCTGGGGGACCTGGCCGACGCCCTCTGGTACCCGCTGTGGGACGCGGGGCTGCGCCTGGACCACTCCGTCCGCACCATCGCGCAGTGCCGTGAGGTGGCCGCCGGTGACCTGGCCGCCGCCGTGGGCCTGCTCGACCTGACCCTGGTCGCCGGGGACGCCTCGCTGGTGTCCCACGCCCGCACCGTCCTGCTCCAGGACTGGCGCGCCTCGGCCCGGCGACGGCTGCCGCAGGTGCTGGACGGCCTGGCCGAGCGCGCGGGGCGCCACGGCGACGTGGCCTACCTGCTGGAGCCAGACCTCAAGGAGTCCCGCGGCGGCCTGCGGGACGTCACCACGCTGCGGGCCCTGGCCGCGTCGTGGCTCACCGACCGGCCCCACGGCGCCGACATCGAGGCCGCGCACACGTTCCTGCTGGACGCCCGGGACGCGCTGCAGATGGTGACGGGCCGGCCCGGTGACCGGTTGGGGCTGGCGGAACAGGACGCCGTGTCGGCCGTGCTCGACCTCGACGACGCCGACGACCTGCTGCAGCAGGTGGCCCAGTCCGGTCGGTCGATCGCCCACGCGGTGGACACCACCGTCCGGCGCGCGCGCCAGTCCCTGCCGCAGCGGCGGTGGCGTCCCGGGCCGCGACGGCCACGGCTGCGCGCGCTCGGCCACGGCCTGGTCGAGCACGACGGCGAGCTGGTCCTGGGGGCCGGGACCAACCCGGCCGACGACCCGGCGCTGGCCCTGCGCGCGGCGGCGACGGCCGCGCGGGCGGGTCTGCCGCTCAGCCCGGTGACGACCGAGCACCTGGGCGAGGCCTCGCCCGACCTGCCGCAGCCGTGGCCGGGCTCGGCGCGGGAGGCCTTCGTGGAGCTGCTGGCCTCCGGCGAGCACCTGCCCGGGGTGTGGGAGTCGCTGGACCTGCAGGGCCTGGTGACGCGTTGGCTGCCGGAGTGGGCCCCGGTGCGCAACCGGCCGCAGCGCAACGCCGTCCACCGCTGGACGGTCGACCGGCACCAGGTGCAGACCTGCGTGGAGGCCCACGGGTTCCTGCGCGACGTGTCCCGACCCGACCTGCTGCTGCTCGCCTGCCTGCTGCACGACCTGGGCAAGCGGCCCGGCGTGAGGGACCACTCCCGGGCCGGGGCACCACTGGCCCGGGCGGTGGTCGAGCGCATGGGGTTCTCCGTCGCGGACTGCGACGTGGTCGAGCGGCTGGTGCTGGAGCACCTGACCCTGGTCGAGCTGGCCACCCGCCGTGACCCCGACGACCCGACGACGGTCGAGGCCCTGGTCGCCGCGGTCGGCGGCCGCGGCGACGTGCTGACCCTGCTCCGGGCCCTCACCGAGGCCGACGCGCTGGCCGCGGGACCCGCGGCCTGGAGCCCCTGGCGCGCCCGGCTGGTGGACGACCTGGTCGCCCGGGCCCGGGCGCTGCTGCGCGGCGACAGCGCCCCCGGCCCGGCGCCGCTGACCGACGCCGAGGCGGCGCTGGTGGACGCGGCCCGCGAGGTCGGCGGCTGCCAGGTGCACGTCAGCGAGCTCGAGGGGCTGCTGGCGGTGACCGTCGTGACGGCGGACCGGCCCGGCCTGTTCGCCGACATCGCCGGGGTCCTGGCCGTGCACCGGCTCGGGGTGCGCTCGGCGCTGGTGCGGACCCTGCAGGGCACGGCCGTGGACACCTGGTGGGTCGAGGCGTCCGGCGAGGTCCCTTCGCCCGCCGTCCTGCGGGTGGACCTGCAGCGGCTGGAGGCCGGTGACACGACCGTGCTGGAGCGGCTGGCCCGTCGGGACGCCTCGCACCGGTTGCGGCGACCGGCCAACGACCGCCCCGCCGTGGTCGTCGTGCCCGACGCCAGCCAGTCGGCCACCGTCCTGGAGGTCCGATCCCAGGACCGCCCCGGCCTGCTCGCCGGGCTGGGGCGGGCCCTGCTCGAACGGGGCGTCGACATCCGCTCCGCCCACGTCGCCACCCACGCCGGGCAGGCCGTCGACGTGCTCTACGTGGTCGAGGCCGGCACCGGTCTGCCCCTGAGCCCACCGCGGGTGGGGGTGGTCGTCGCGGCGCTCGTGGAGGCCGCCGACCCCGAGCTCGCCGCGAGCACGGGCGGGCAGGCCTGACGGCACGGCTACCCTGGCCGGACACCACCGACTGCTGAGGAACCCGCGTTGTTCGCCTCTCTCTCCGACCGACTGACCTCGACGTTCAAGACCCTCCGGGGCAAGGGCCGGCTGAGCCCTGCCGACGTCGACGCGACCGTGCGCCAGATCCGCCTGGCGCTGCTGGACGCCGACGTGGCGCTGCCCGTCGTGCGCGCGTTCACCGCGTCGGTGCGCGAGCGCGCCCTGGGCGATGAGGTCAGCAAGGCCCTGAACCCCGGCCAGCAGGTCGTCAAGATCGTCAACGAGGAGCTCGTGGCGATCCTCGGCGGGGAGTCCCGGCGGCTGCGCCTGGCCAAGAACCCGCCGACCGTGATCATGCTCGCGGGCCTGCAGGGCGCGGGCAAGACGACCCTGGCCGGCAAGCTCGGGCACTGGCTCAAGGAGCAGGGCCACAGCCCCGTCCTGGTCGCGGCGGACCTGCAGCGGCCCAACGCCGTCACGCAGCTGCAGGTCAACGCGGAACGGGCCGGGGTGGCGGTCTTCGCCCCCGAGCCCGGCAACGGCGTCGGCGACCCCGTCGACGTCGCCCGCCGGGGCGTCGAGCACGCCCGCAGCCGCGGCCACGACGTCGTCGTCGTCGACACCGCCGGTCGCCTGGGCGTCGACGCCGACCTGATGCAGCAGGCCTCCGACATCCGCGACGCCGTCCAGCCCGACGAGGTGCTGTTCGTCCTGGACGCGATGATCGGGCAGTCCGCGGTCGACACCGCCAAGCAGTTCGACGAGGGCGTCTCGCTCACCGGCGTCGTCATGACCAAGCTCGACGGCGACGCCCGCGGCGGTGCGGCGCTGAGCGTGGTCACGGTCACCGGCAGCCCGATCCTGTTCGCGTCCACCGGTGAGAAGCTCACCGACTTCGAGGTCTTCCACCCCGACCGGATGGCCGGGCGGATCCTCGACATGGGTGACGTCCTCACCCTGATCGAGCAGGCCGAGAAGGCCTTCGACGCCGATCAGACCGCCAAGATGGCGGACAAGCTCCAGCGGGGCGACGACTTCACCCTGACCGACTTCCTCGACCAGATGCAGGCCGTCCGCAAGATGGGCCCGCTGAAGAACATGCTCAAGATGCTCCCCGGCATGGGGGACATGAAGGAGCAGCTGGAGCAGTTCGACGAACGCGAGCTGGACCGGGTCGAGGCCATCGTCCGGTCGATGACCCCCGCCGAGCGCGAGGACCTCAAGCTGCTCAACGGCTCGCGGCGGATGCGCATCGCCAAGGGCTCCGGCACCCAGGTCAGCGACGTCAACGGCCTGGTGGAGCGGTTCACCCAGGCGCAGAAGATGATGAAGCAGATGCGGTCCGGCGGCGGCATGCCGGGCCTGCCCGGGATGCCCGGCGGCATGCCGGGGATGGGCGGGATCGGCCCGGGCAAGCGCGGCAAGAAGGGCAAGGGCAAGCAGCAGCAGCAGCGCACCAAGGGCTCCCGCTCCGGCAACCCGGCCAAGCGCGCCGCCGAGGCCGCGGGCCTGCCCGCCGCGCCCACCCAGGCCCCCGCGGGCTCGTCGTTCGGTCTCGGTGCACCGGCCCGGGGCGACCAGGTCGACCCCAGCGCGCTGCCCGAGGGCTTCCGAGACGCCTTCGGCGGCCGCTGACACGCGGACGGCCGAGCACCGATGACCGACGGCGGCCGAGCATGAGCGACGTGCTGCACCTGACCGGGCCCGTGCGCGTCGACGCCGAGAAGGTGCGCGAGCAGGCCTGGGTGCTGGGCGGCCGGGTGACCTTCGACCGGCCGACCGCACCCGGGGGCGACGTCCGGCGCCTGGACGGCTGGGTCCTGCCCGGCCTGGTCGACGCGCACTGCCACATCGGGCTGGACGCCCACGGCGCGGTGGACCGGGCGACGGCCGAGGCCCAGGCGCTCACCGACCGCGACCACGGCACGCTGCTGGTCCGCGACGCCGGGTCGGCGGCGGACACCCGCTGGATGGACGACCGTGACGACCTGCCGCGCATCATCCGCGCCGGCCGTCACATCGCACGCACCCGTCGCTACATCCGCGACTACGCGGTGGAGATCGAACCGGGCGACCTGGTCGAGGAGGTCCGCCACCAGGCCGCCCGCGGTGACGGCTGGGTCAAGCTCGTGGGGGACTGGATCGACCGCGGGGTCGGCGACCTCACCCCGTGCTGGCCGGCCGACGTGCTGGTGGAGGCGGTCGCCGCCGCCCACGACGCGGGGGCGCGGGTGACGGCCCACTGCTTCAGCGAGGACAGCCTGCCGGACCTGCTGGCCGCGGGGATCGACGGCATCGAGCACGGCACGGGCTTCACCGCGGCGACGGTCGAGGCCGCCGCCCGCCAGGGTGTGGCGGTCGTCCCGACGCTGGTCAACATCGCCACGTTCCCCGACCTCGCGGCCGCCGGCGAGGCGAAGTTCCCCACCTGGTCGGCGCACATGCGGGCGCTGCACGCGAGGCGCCACGAGACGGTCCGGTCGCTGCACGAGGCGGGCGTCCCGCTGTACGTGGGCACCGACGCGGGCGGGACGCTGCCGCACGGCCTGGTCGCGGAGGAGGTGGCCGCCCTCGTGGAGGCCGGGCTGCCCGCGGCGACCGCCGTCGGGGCCGCCAGCTGGGCGGCACGGTCGTGGCTGGGCCGTGACGGTCTCCTCGAGGGCGCCCGCGCCGACCTGCTCGTGCTCGCCGAGGACCCGGTCGTGGACCCTTCCACCCTGCGCAGACCGCGTGCGGTCGTCCTCGGCGGCCGTGTCGTCGTGGCACACTAGACGGCTGTACCCGCCCGTCCCGGCCCCTCTCACCGAGACGACGCGAGTCCATCTGCCCGACCGGGCCCGGGTCCCCACCACGGCCACCGGTCGAGCGACCACACAGACTCAGGAGAACAACCCCTCGTGGCAGTCAAGATCCGTCTCAAGCGCCTCGGCAAGATCCGCGCCCCGTACTACCGCGTCGTCGTCGCGGACTCCCGCACCCGCCGTGACGGCCGGGCGATCGAGGAGATCGGCAAGTACCACCCGACCGAGGAGCCCTCGCTCATCGAGATCGACTCCGAGCGTGCGCTGTACTGGCTCGGCGTCGGCGCCCAGCCGACCGAGCAGGTCGCTGCGCTGCTGAAGATCACCGGTGACTGGCAGAAGCACAAGGGCCTGCCCGGCACCGAGGGCACCCTGCGGGTCAAGGACCCCAAGCCGGACAAGAAGCTGGCCTACGAGGCCGCCATGCGCGACGCCAAGTCCGACCTGGCCGCCGACGCGACCACCCCGCGCAAGAAGGCCGCCAAGGCCGAGGCCCCCGCCGCGGAGCCCAAGGCCGAGGAGCCCAAGGCTGACGAGGCCCCCAAGGCTGAGGAGCCCAAGGCTGACGAGGCCCCCAAGGCTGAGGAGCCCAAGGCTGACGAGGCCCCCAAGGCCGAGGAGCCCAAGGCTGACGAGGCCCCCAAGGCCGAGGAGCCCAAGGCTGACGAGGCCCCCAAGGCCGAGGAGTCCTGACGTGCTGGCCGATGTCGTCGAGCACCTGGTGACCGGGATCGTCGAGCACCCCGAGGACGTGACCGTCGTCGAGCGCGACAACCGTCGCGGACCGCTCGTGCAGGTCCGGGTCCACCCCGACGACATCGGCCGCGTCATCGGTCGGGCGGGTCGCACCGCCACCGCGCTGCGCACGGTCGTCAACGCGCTGTCGGACTCCGGTCCGGTGCGCGTGGACATCGTCGACCTCGACGGCCGCTGACACCCGGCACGTGGACACCGCACCTCACGGGGCGGCCGAGCCCGAGCAGAACCTGCTCGTGGTCGGCCGCCTCGGTCGTCCCCACGGTCTCAAGGGCGAGCTGACCGTCGCCGTCCGCACCGACGACGCCCGGGGCCGGTTCGTCCCAGGAGCCTGGTTCCTGACCGACCCGAACGTGGGCGCCCTGGTCCTGGCCGCCGCCCGCACGCACACCGACCGGTGGGTGCTGCGCTTCGAGGACGTCACCAGCCGGGAGGACGCCGAGGCCCTGCGTGACGTCACGCTGCTCGTCGACGCCGCCGCGGACGAGCCCGAGGACGACGCCTGGCCGGTCGAGGACCTGGTGGGGCTGCGCGCGCAGACCCCGGACGGCCACGCGTTGGGCACGGTCACGGCGCTGCAGAGCGGCACGGCCCAGGACCTGCTCGTGGTCGACACCGGCGCCGGGGACGTCCTGGTGCCGTTCGTCACCGCCCTGGTGCCCGTCGTCGACGTCGCCGCGGGCCACGTGGTCGTGGACCCGCCCGGCGGGTTGTTCCCCGGGCTGCCGCCCGAGCAGGACTGAGCCTCGTGCGCGTCGACGTCGTCACCGTCTTCCCCGACTACCTGGCCCCGCTGCGGCTGTCGCTGATCGGCCGGGCCGTGGAGCGTGGCCTCATCGACCTCGCCGTGCACGACCTGCGGGACTTCACCCACGACGTGCACCGCACGGTCGACGACTCACCGTTCGGCGGCGGGGCCGGCATGCTGATGACCCCGCAGCCGTGGGCGGAGGCGCTGGAGCACGTCCGCGCCGAGGGGGGACCGCGGCTGGCTCCCGAGGCCCGACCCCACCTGCTGGTCCTGTCACCGGCGGGGCGTCGGTTCGACCAGGCGATGGCCCACGAGCTGGCCGCCCAGCCGTGGCTCGTGCTGGCCTGCGGTCGCTACGAGGGCATCGACGAACGGGTCCTGGACGACGCGGCGGAGCACCACGAGGTGACCCCGGTCAGCATCGGCGACTACGTGCTGGCCGGCGGAGAGGCGGCGGCCCTGGTGCTGGTCGAGGCCGTCGGCCGCCTGCTGCCGGGCGTGCTGGGCAACGCCGCCAGCGTCGTCGAGGAGTCCCACAGCGACGGCCTCCTCGAGGCGCCCGCGTACACCCGACCCGCCGTCTGGCGCGAGCGGGCCGTGCCCGAGGTGCTCACCAGCGGTGACCACGCCAAGGTCGCCCGCTGGCGCCGCGACGAGTCACTGCGCCGCACCGCGCAGCGTCGCCCCGACCTGCTGCGCGCCGCCCCGGCGACCGGTCTGGACCGCGGCGACCTGGCCGTGCTCGCCGGCCTGGGGTGGTCGGTGGACGGCGAGCACCTGGTGCCACCGGCCTGAGCGGGTCGGGCGGGCGCCGGACGATTCACGTCGGCGGCCCCGGCTGTGGCATCCTCTAGCGGTTGCCGGTCCACCTGCCGCAGGGGGACACCGGCCGAACGGGCCCTGGTGGCCCGCACACCCAGACTCGCACCTCGATGACGCCGGGCCCCGCCCGGCAAGGCCGGTGGCCTGTGGCACCGACCGGGAAGGCACGCATGAACACCCTGGACAACCTGGACGCAGCAAGCCTGCGCACCGACATCCCCGAGTTCCGCGCCGGGGACAACGTCAAGGTCCACGTGAAGGTCGTCGAGGGCACCCGCTCCCGGGTCCAGGTCTTCCAGGGCGTCGTCATCCGTCGTCACGGCGGCGGGATCGGCGAGACCTTCACGGTCCGCAAGATCAGCTTCGGTGTCGGCGTCGAGCGCACGTTCCCGCTGCACAGCCCGGTGCTCGACAAGATCGAGGTCGCCAGCCGCGGCATCGTGCGTCGCGCCAAGCTCTACTACCTGCGCGACCTGCGCGGCAAGAAGGCCCGCATCCGCGAGCGTCGCGTCGACGTCCCCAAGGCCGCCGCGAAGGCCACCACCGCCAAGTGAGACCGGGTCGTGCCCCCTCGGGGGCACGACCTGATCGGCGCCGGGGCCGGGGGGTCCCTCACCGGGCTGCAGGTACGGTGAGCGCCAGGAGTTCGCGCGCCGTCCCCAGGTGCGCACCAGTCGAGGAGAGCGCGTGCCGGACCGGGGTCGACCCTCCAGCCCCGGCGAGCAGGGCGGACCGGACCGGCAGGACCTCGCCGACGACGCCGGGGTCCCCGCCCCGCCACCCGACGGGGACCGGGTGGCCGCCTCGGGCGACGAGGACGGTGCCCGGACCGCTGTCGCGGCCTCGACCGGGCGTCGACGAAGCTCGGCCTGGAACCGGCTTTGGCGGGACCTGCGCGAGATCGGCGTGACGGTCGTCATCGCCCTGGTCATCGCCGTGCTCGTCAAGACGTTCCTCGTCCAGCCGTTCTTCATCCCGTCGGAGTCGATGGAGTCGACCCTGCTGGTCGGGGACCGCGTGCTGGTCAGCAAGCTCGAGCCCGGCCCCGGCACCCTCGAGCGCGGGGACGTCGTGGTCTTCGTCGACCCGGGGGGCTGGCTGCCGGTGGCCACCGACGAGCCATCGGTCGTCGTGCGGGCGCTGACCTTCGTCGGCCTGCTGCCGGCCAACTCCGGTGAGCACCTGATCAAGCGGGTCATCGGCCTGCCGGGGGACACCGTCGCCTGCTGCGACCCCGACGGCCGCCTCCTGGTCAACGACGTGCCGGTCGACGAGCCCTACCTGTTCACCGGTGACGTCCCGTCCACCATCGAGTTCAGCGTCGAGGTGCCCGAGGGGCGGATGTGGGTGCAGGGCGACCACCGGTCGGTCTCGGAGGACTCCCGCTACCAGCTCGGCCAGCCGGGCGCGGGCATGGTCCCCCTGGACCACGTGGTGGGCCGAGCCGTCCTGGTCATGTGGCCGTTCGACCGGTTCGCCCCGCTACGGACCCCCGAGGGCATCTTCGACGAGGTCGGCGGGGTCGAAGGGGTCTCATGAGCCCCGCCGTCCCCGTGGCCCGTCGGTCCGCTGCCGGCGCCGAGCCGGCGGGGCGGCCGTCGCTCCGGCTCGCACGGGCCGCGATGCGCAGCCACGGCCTGGTCCGGGTGGGCGGCATGGACGAGGTGGGGCGGGGTGCGCTGGCCGGCCCGGTCAGCGTCGGCGTGGTCGTGGTCGACGCCGCCACCCGCAGCGCGCCCGCGGGGCTGGACGACTCCAAGCGGCTGAGCCCCGCGGAGCGGGAGCGGCTGTTCCCGCTGCTGGCCCGGTGGGCCCCGGCCTGGGCCGTCGGGCACGCGGACAACGACGAGATCGACGCGTGGGGGATCCTCGTCGCCCTCCGGGTCGCCGGTCTGCGGGCGCTGGCCCAGCTGGGGGCGTCGCCGGAGCGGGTGCTGCTGGACGGCACCTACGACTGGCTGCACCGACCGTTCCCCGTCCCGCGCGAGGAGACGCTGTTCGACGCGTTCGAGCCGCAGGCGCCTGCCGGACCCGACGAGCTGGTCACCCTGGCGGCGAGCGCTCCGCCGGTCGACCTCATGCCCAAGGCCGACCGCCGGTGCGCGGCCGTGGCCGCGGCGTCGGTCCTGGCCAAGGTCGAGCGGGACCGGATGATGAGCGAGCTGGGGGAGCGCGACCGCCGTTGGGGCTGGCAGGACAACAAGGGGTACAGCGCGCCGGAGCACCTGTCGGCGCTGCTGGAGCACGGGCCGTGCGGCTGGCACCGTCGCTCCTGGCGCCTGCCGGGGCGGCGCGACGGCGACGGCGACGACGGACGCGACCCGCAACCGGGTGACCCCGGGCCCGGTGAGGGGCAGTCCTCGCACTCGCCGGGGCCCCCGGCCACCGCCGTGCGAGACTGGTGAGGACGACCAGCAACCTCCCCGGCGAAGCGGAGGACCGGTGCACCAGGCCGCACCCAGCGACACCGATGTCGCTGCCACGCGCCGTGCGCACGAGCAGTGGCAGACCCGCCCCGACCGAGCCGCCCAGGTGCGTCCGCTGGTGCACGACTCGTGGCGCCGCTGCGAGGCGGCCGGGGTCGACCCGGACCACCCGGCGCTGGACGTCGACGTCGACGACGACACCCTGGCCGAGCTGCGGCGCGCCAGCCCGCTGACCGCGGCCGTGCCGCTGCTCGACCGGATGCTGCTGGACACCTCCGACGACCCGCACGTGCTGGCCGTCTCCGACGCCGCCGGCCGGCTGCTGCACGTGCGCGGCGACCGGGCCGTCCGGACGCGGATGGAGTCGCTGGGCTTCACCCCGGGGGCCCGCTGGGACGAGGCGCACGCCGGCACGAACGCCCCGGGTACGGCGCTGGCCGTCGGCTCCGCGGTGCAGATCAGCTCCGGCGAGCACTGGGCCACCCCTGTGCACCAGTGGTCCTGCTCGGCCGCCCCCGTCCACGACCCGGTCACCGGCGACGTGGTGGGCGCAGTCGACCTGTCGGGTGGTCCCGAGGTCGCCTCGCCCTACGCGCTCGCGCTCGTGCGGGCCGCCGTGGCCGTGGTGGAGGCCGACCTGGGAGCGCGACCACCGGTGGAGGCGCCGGTCCCCGTGCGATCGGCGTGGTTGCAGGTCCTCGGCGTCGACCAGCCCCTGGTGCACGTCGCCGGGCGGGCCCACGCCGTCACGCCCCGGCACGCGGAGATCCTGCTCGTCCTGGCCGGGCACGACAACGGGGTCGGCGGTGACGTCCTGGCGGAGTCGTTGAGCGAGGGCCGCCTGTCGCCGGTGACCGTGCGGGCGGAGGTGTCACGGCTGCGCGCGGTGCTGCGTCGGCTGCTGGGCGTCGAGGCGATCGGCACCCGGCCGTACCGGCTGCTGGTCGAGGTGCGCAGCGACGCCGACGACGTCGCCGCGGCCCTGGCCCGCGGCAGCCACCGGCGTGCGCTCGAGCTCTACGGCGGGCCGGTGCTGCCGACCTCCGAGGCGCCGGTGGTCACCCGGGCCCGGCACGAGCTGCAGGGCAGCCTCCGCGGCAGCGTCCTGCGAGCGGGGTCGACCGACACGCTGTGGCGCTGGGCGTCCACGCAGGGCCGGGACGACCTGGAGGTGTGGCAGCGGCTGCTGCGCGAGCTGCCGTACGGCTCCCCGCGCCGGGCCCAGGTCACGGCGCACCTGGCCGCGCTGGTCGACGAGGGCTGACCGCCCGTCCGCGGGCGGGGGGCGCCCGGTCGGTGCACGGGCCGGGCGGACGCCGGTGCAACGCCCGTGCAACGTGGGGTGCCTACGGTGCGGACGGACGGCAAGGGTGCCGTCCGCACGAGAAGGAGACCTCGCATGACCGTCTACTCCGCGCCCGGTACCGAGGGCAGCGTCGTCAGCTACGACAGCAGGTACGACAACTTCATCGGTGGTGAGTGGGTCGCCCCCGTCAAGGGCCGCTACTTCGAGAACCCGAGCCCGGTGAACGGCAGGACCTTCACCGAGATCGCCCAGAGCACCGCCGAGGACGTCGAGCTGGCGCTCGACGCCGCCCACAAGGCCGCCCCCGCCTGGGGCCGCACCTCGCCCGCCGAGCGGTCCATCGTCCTCAACAAGATCGCCCAGCGCATCGAGGACAACCTCGAGATGCTCGCCGTCGCCGAGACCTGGGACAACGGCAAGGCCGTGCGCGAGACGCTCGCCGCCGACATGCCGCTGGTCGTCGACCACTTCCGCTACTTCGCCGGTGTGCTGCGCGGGCAGGAGGGCGCGCTGTCGCAGATCAACGACGACACGGTCGCCTACCACTTCAAGGAGCCGCTGGGCGTGGTCGCCCAGATCATCCCGTGGAACTTCCCGATCCTCATGGCCACCTGGAAGCTCGCCCCCGCGCTCGCGGCCGGCAACGCCGTGGTGCTCAAGCCGGCCGAGCAGACCCCCGCCTCGATCATGCTGCTGATGAACCTCATCGGCGACCTGCTGCCGGCCGGCGTGCTGAACGTCGTCAACGGCTTCGGCGTGGAGGCCGGCAAGCCCCTGGCCAGCAGCAGCCGCGTGGCCAAGGTCGCCTTCACCGGTGAGACCACCACAGGCCGGCTGATCATGCAGTACGCCAGCCAGAACCTGATCCCGGTCACCCTGGAGCTGGGGGGCAAGAGCCCCAACGTCTTCTTCGAGGACGTCGCCCGCGCCGACGACGACTTCTACGACAAGTGCCTCGAGGGCTTCACGATGTTCGCCCTCAACCAGGGCGAGATCTGCACCTGCCCCAGCCGCGGCCTGATCCAGGCGTCGATCTTCGACAAGTTCATCGCCGACGCGACGGAGCGGGTCAAGCACATCGTGCAGGGCAACCCCCTGGACACCGACACGATGATGGGCGCGCAGGCCAGCAACGACCAGCTGGAGAAGATCCTCAGCTACATCGAGATCGGGAAGGCCGAGGGCGCCCGCATCGTGACCGGCGGGGAGCGGGCCGACCTGGGTGGCGACCTGACGGACGGCTACTACATGACGCCCACGATCTTCGACGGCAACAACAGCATGCGGGTGTTCCAGGAGGAGATCTTCGGCCCGGTCGTGTCGGTCACGTCGTTCCGCGACTACGACCACGCCATCGAGATCGCCAACGACACCCTGTACGGCCTGGGAGCGGGCGTCTGGTCGCGCGAGATCAACACCGCCTACCGGGCCGGGCGCGACATCAAGGCCGGCCGGGTGTGGACGAACTGCTACCACGACTACCCCGCCCACGCGGCGTTCGGCGGGTACAAGCAGTCCGGCATCGGGCGCGAGAACCACCTGATGATGCTGGACCACTACCAGCAGACGAAGAACCTGCTGGTCAGCTACTCGCCGACCAAGCTGGGCTTCTTCTGATCCGCACGTCCCACCCCTGACGACGCTCCCGGCGTCGGCGGCCGCCCCGTCGACGCCGGGAGCCTCGCCGTCCCTCGCGGGCCCGCGGGGGCGGCCGTACCGTGGAGCACCGGCGACGAAGGAGTCCCATGAGCAGTCCCACCGGCACCGATACCCCCACCGTCGAGGTCCGTCGCGTCGACCTCACCGAGGCCGCGGCCGGGCTGCTGCGGGAGCTGACCGAGGACAACGGGCCGCTGATGGTGCACCAGTCCGGCGGCTGCTGCGACGGCAGCTCCCCGATGTGCTTCGTGCAGGGGGAGTTCCTGACCGGTGACGGCGACGTCCGGCTCGGCGCCCTCGACATCGGTCTCGAGGTGCCCGTCGAGGTCTGGATGTCCCGGCCCCAGTTCGCCTACTGGAAGCACACCCACCTGACCATCGACGTCGTGCCCGGGCGAGGTGCCGGGTTCAGCCTGGAGGCCCCGCGCGGGGTCCGGTTCCTCATCCGGTCGCGGCTGTTCACCGACTCCGAGAGCGACTGGCTCGAGGAGCACTGGGTCGAGGGCATGGGCTGAGCGCGCCGGCAGGCGTCCGGCCCGGTCGGTGCCACGATGGGGTGGTGAGCGCGGAGGACCTGGAGAAGTACGAGGCCGACCTCGAGCTGGAGCTGTACCGCGAGTACCGCGACGTGGTGGGGCTGTTCAGCTACGTGGTCGAGACCGAGCGCCGGTTCTACCTGGCCAACGCCGTGCAGGTGACCCCGCGGGGCGAGGGCGGGGAGGTGTGGTTCGAGGTCCACCTCACGGACGCCTGGGTGTGGGACCTCTACCGGCCCGCCCGGTTCGTCAAGGACGTGAGGGTGGTGACGTTCAAGGACGTCAACGTCGAGGAGATGGCCAAGTCCGACCTCCAGGTGCCCAAGACCGGCGGCTTCGAGGGCTGAAGGGCGGGCGCCACCCCGGACGTCGGCGGCCGACCTCCCGGGCCCGGGGCCGGTCGGAGGTCGGCCACCGCACCGGGCTCTCGCCGCGGGTCTTCCTGCCGGTCCTCGCCGCCGGTCCTCGGTGCTGTGTCCACAGCGCGGTGGGGCCCCTCTCGTCCACAGCCGGCCCCGCGGTCCTGATGCGGTCCCGTGCCCCGGGGTCACCGTCGGGTCATGGCGACAGCAGGGGCGAAGGCGGCCGTGGGTGTGTACGGCGAGCAGCTGGTCCACGACCGGCTGGTCGAGGAGGGTTGGCTGGTGCTGGACCGCAACTGGCGCAGCGCCGACCGGGACTGCCCGGGAGAGCTGGACCTGGTCGCCGTCGACCCCGACGGCGTCCTGGTCGTGGTCGAGGTGCGCACCCGCCGTGGTGAGGCCTGCGGCACGGCCCTGGAGTCGGTGACGCCGGTCAAGCTCCGCCGCCTGCGGCGGTTGTTCGGGGTGTGGTGGGCCGCGCAGGACCCCCGGGCCAGGGTCCGCCACGCGGGCGGGGCGCGCGTCGACGTGGTCGCCGTGCAGCTCCAGCGCTCCGGTCCGTGCCAGGTGACGCACGTCCGTGGTGTCGGCTGATGGGGCTGGGTCGCACGCTGTGCGCGGCGCTGGTGGGTCTGGACGGCCACGTTGTGGAGGTCGAGGCGCACGTGGCGCCCGGCCTGGTGTGCTGGGTGGTCGTGGGGTTGCCGGACGCCGGCGTCCTCGAGGCCCGCGACCGGGTGCGCTCGGCCCTGGTCGCCAGTCGGCAGGCACCCCCGCAGGCGCGGGTCACCGTCAACCTGTCGCCGGCCGGGCTGTCCAAGTCCGGCACCGCGTTCGACCTGGGCGTGGCCATCAGCGTGCTGGCGGCCGTCGGGCAGGTGCCGGGCTCGGTGGCCGGGGTCGGCCACGTCGGTGAGCTCGGTCTCGACGGGGCGGTCCGGGCCGTGCCGGGTGTCCTGCCCGCTGTCCTCGGGCTCCGACGGGCCGGTGTGCGGCAGGTCGTGGTCCCGGCGGCCAACGCGGAGGAGGCGCGTCTGGTGCCGGGGCTGCGGGTGCACGGCGTCCGCTGCCTCGCCGAGGCGGTGGCCCTGCACCGGGGGGAGCCGTGGCCCGTCCCCGGAGGCGACGGTGCCGGGGGCGGGACGGGCGGCGGCGGTGACACCGGCGCCTCGACGGCCGCGGCGGTACCCCGGGGTGCGCCACCACCGGCGGTGGGCGACCTGTCGGACGTCGTGGGCCAGCCGATGGGTCGTCGTGCGGTCGAGGTGGTGGCCGCCGGCCCCCACCACCTGCTCATGCTCGGACCACCCGGGGCGGGCAAGACCATGCTGGCCGCGCGCCTGCCGGGCCTGCTCCCGGACCTGGGGGACGAGGACGCCCTGACGGCCACGGCCGTCCACTCCCTGGCCGGCACGCTGGCGGTGCCCCAGCTCATCCGACGGCCGCCGTTCGAGAGCCCCCACCACACCGCCAGCGTCAGCGCCGTCGTCGGGGGCGGCACGGGGCTGCCGCGTCCGGGAGCCGCGTCCCGGGCCCACGCGGGGGTCCTGTTCCTGGACGAGTGCCCGGAGTTCAGACGCGGTGTCCTGGACGCCCTGCGCCAGCCGCTGGAGCAGGGCGTGGTCGAGGTGCACCGCTCCCGGGGGGTCGCGAGGCTCCCGGCCCGCTTCCAGCTCGTCCTCGCGGCCAACCCGTGCCCCTGCGGCAAGGCGTCGGCGGGGTCGCGGGGGGCCGCGTGCTCCTGCACGCCGATGGCCCGCCGCAGCTACCTGGCCCGGCTGTCGGGACCGTTGCTGGACCGGGTGGACCTGCAGGTCGACGTCCCGGCGGTCACCGCGGCGCGCTGGGCGCAGGCCGAGCTGGGGGAGCCCACCGCGGTGGTGGCCGCGCGGGTGGTCGCGGCACGGGGCGCCGCCGGGCGACGCTGGGGTGCCGCCGCGCCGACCAACGCCCAGGTGCCCGGGTCGTTGCTGCGCTCCAGGCCGCACCGCCCCGCGGCCCGGGTGCTCGCGCCGCTGGTGGACGGGGTGGACCGGGGCACGCTCACCGCCCGCGGGTTCGACCGCGCGCTCCGGGTCGCGTGGACGCTGGCCGACCTGGCGGGCCGTGGCTCCCCGGGCCCGGACGAGATCGCCGAGGCCGTGGCGTTCCGGACCCTGGCGGCCGCGTCGTGAACCCGGCCCAGGACCCGGGCGACGGCTGCGACGACGACCGGCTGGTGCGCGCCCACCTGTCCCGGGTGGCGGAGCCGGGGGACCGCGCGCTGCCGGCCGACGACGAGCCCGAGCGACGGCGCGGGCTGCTCGACCGGTTGCGGGCCGGTCGGGGCCCGGAGGTGTGGCAGGCGCGTCATGCCCGGCTGGACGAGCCGACGACGGCCTTCGTCGCCCGGGCCGCGCGCCTGGGCGTCGGGCTCGTGGTGCCCGAGGACCGGTGCTGGCCGGAGGGCCTGGGCGACCTGCGGCAGCTCCCCGTCCGTGACGGGGCGGACGGCGGGGCACCGGTCTGCCTGTGGGTGCGGGGGACCCTCCCGGCGGCCGCCGGCGCACCGCCCGTCGCGGCCGTCGTCGGGTCGCGGGCCTGCAGCGCCTACGGCCAGCACGTCGCGGAGGACCTGGCCGCGGGACTGGTGACGCGCGGCTGGACCGTCGTCTCGGGCGCCGCCTACGGCATCGACGCCGCAGCCCACCGTGGCGCGCTCGCCCTGGGGGACGAGGCCCGGGCCCCGACGGTGGCCGTGCTGGCCGGGGGCGCGGAGAAGGCCTCCCCGGCCGGGCACGAGCAGCTCCTGCGCCGGACGGTGGACTGCGGCGGTGCCGTCGTGTCGGAGGTGCCCCCGGGCACCCGTCCCGCGCCCTACCGGTTCCTGCTGCGCAACCGGCTCATCGCCGCCTGGGGGCTGGGGGTGGTCGTCGTCGAGGCGTCGCACCGCTCGGGCGCGCTCAACACGGCGCGCACGGCCGGCGACCTGTCCCGCCACGTGGCGGCGGTCCCGGGCCCCGTCACGTCGGTGATGTCCGTGGGCACCAACCGGCTGCTGCGGGACGGCGCGGCGTGCGTCACCGGAGCCGATGACGTCGTGGAGCTGCTGGGCCGGATGGGGCTGTTCGGTTCCCCGCTCGGTCCTGGTCAGGAGCCGGGGGAGCCGGGGGAGCCGGGGGAGGCGGGGGAGCTGTGGGAGCCGGGGACGCGCGGGGCTGCCGGCACGCCGCGGGCCGGACCCGACGGGGTCGGGAACCGGGTGCGGGGGGTCGACCCGTCCCGACTGGTGGAGTCGCTCGGCCCCGAGGCGTCCCGGGTGTGGCGAGGCCTGAGGGCGCGCGGCCCCCGTGACGTGGAGGAGCTGGTCGTCGCCGTCGGGCTGGGGCACCGCGCCGTCGCCCGCGGTCTCGCCGTGCTCGAGCTGGCCGGGGCGGCCGTCCGCAGCGAGCAGGGCTGGCGGCGTGGCGACACGGGGGGCGCGGCTGCGGGCGTGGTCCCATGAGGTCGTGGCCGAGCCGAGCGCACCGGAGCCCTTCCCGGTGCTGCCCGACGCCTCCCTGGCCGTGCTCGGACGGTTCGTCGACTGGCTGCGGTGGGAGCGCGGCCGCTCACCCGCCACGGTCCGCGCCTACCGCGCCGACGTGTCGGCGCTGCTGCTGCACGCGCTGGTCCTCGGCGAGGCCCAGGTGTCGGGACTGACGACGGCGCACGTGAGGTCGTGGTTGGGGGCCGGTCAGCAGTCCGGCTGGTCACGGGCGACGACCGCCCGTCGTGCGGCGGCGGCGAGGACGTTCACCTCGTGGGCCGTCCGCCACGACGTCCTGGTCACCGACCCCGCCGGTCGTCTCGTGTCGCCGCGGCGGCCGCGGCACCTGCCCCGGGTCCTGGACCAGGCCGAGGCGCAGCGGTTGTGCGAGTCCGCCCGCGCGGCGGCGGACAGCGGGCCGGTGGGTCTGCGGGACCACGCCCTGGTCGAGCTCCTCTACGCCACCGGAGCCCGGGTGGGGGAGTCGGTCGGCCTGGACCTCGGCGCCGTCGACCGGGAACGCCGGGCCGTCCGGGTGACCGGGAAGGGGGACAAGGAGCGTGTCGTGCCGCTCGGCGTGCCGGCCCTTCGCGCGCTGGACCGATGGCTGGAGGAAGGGCGCCCGGCCCTGGCCACGGCCACGTCGCCCCCCGCGGTGTTCCTCGGCCGTCGCGGTGGGCGGCTCGACCAGCGCCAGGCGAGGGATGCCGTGGCCCGCGCGGCCAGGGCGGCCGGACTGGCGGACGTGCACCCCCACGCGCTCCGCCACACCGCAGCCACCCACGTGCTCGACGGGGGAGCCGACCTGAGATTGGTACAGGAGCTGCTCGGTCACGCTACGCTCACGACGACCGAGATCTACACCCACGTGTCGCAGGCTCGCCTGCTCGCTGCCTACCACCAGGCGCACCCGCGCGCATGAGGACCGGGAGGGGCACCGATGGCGGGGACGACGGCCATGCCGGGTGGGCGCTCCGCCCATGCAGCCGGCGGCGGGGACGCAGGGGGCACCGCGGAGGCAGCGAACGCGGGTGTGACGACGCAGACGGCGAGCCCTGACGAGGCGAGCACGGACACGGGGGACAGCACGGACACGGACAGCACGGACGGCACGGACGGCACGGACGGCACGGACGGGGCAGGCGCTCACGGCACGGTCGGCGACGGGGCCGACGGGGCCGGTGCGGTCGGCAGCTCCAACGGCGGGACCGCATCCGCCGGCGGGGTCAACGGCGGAGCCGACTCTCACGTCGTGGACCTGTCCGACGTGGAGGAGGCCGCCCCGACCCCGGCCGAGGAGGCCGAGGCCCGGGTCGTGGCCATGTGGCGGGAGTACAAGGACACCGGTGACCGGGCCGTCCGGGACCGCCTGATCGTCCACTACTCCCCCCTGGTGAAGTACGTCGCCGGTCGCGTCGGGGTGGGCCTGCCCCCCAACGTCGAGCACGCGGACCTGGTGTCCTACGGGGTGTTCGGCCTGATCGACGCGATCGACAAGTACGACCTCGAGCGCGCCATCAAGTTCGAGACGTACGCGATCTCCCGCATCCGGGGCGCCATCATCGACGAGCTGCGCTCCATCGACTGGATCCCTCGGTCGGTGCGCAGCAAGTCCCGCGAGGTGGAGCGCACCTACGCGGCGCTGGAGTCCGAGCTGCACCGCAGCCCCACGGAGCAGGAGGTGGCCGACCGGCTGGGCATCTCCATCGGCGACCTCCACCAGATCTTCTCCAAGGTGTCGTACGCGAACGTCGTGGCGCTCGACGAGCTGATGCACGCGGGCAGCGAGCGCGGGGACTCGCTCACCCTGGGCGACACGCTCAAGGACAACCGCGCCGAGGACCCCGTGCAGGCCTTCGAGACGCAGGAGACCAAGTTCCTGCTGTCCCGGGCGATCAACCTCCTGCCCGAGCGGGAGAAGATCGTGGTCACGCTGTACTACTACGAGGGCCTCACCCTGGCCGAGATCGGCCGCGTGCTCGGGGTCACCGAGTCGCGCATCTGCCAGATGCACACCAAGGCCGTGATGCAGCTGCGCGCCAAGCTCAGTGCGGCCGGGGACGGGTAGGACCCGCGGCGACCGCTGCTCGGGGCGGCGCGGTCCGACGACCTGGCCCGCTTCCGTTCACCTGCACGTCGCGTCGCCGTAACCCCGGCAGGGCAGGTTCGCGGACATGCCTCCTGCTGCCGCTGCTCGGCCTTCCCGTCACGTCCGCGGGGACCTCCACCCCGTCGTCGTCGGTACCGCCGCCCTCGCCTCCCTGGTCCTCGCCGGCGTCGTCATGGGACCACCGGCCGTGGCCGGACAACCCGCACCCGCGCTGGGACTGCAGCCGCTGGGGACGTTCAGCTCAGGCGAGTTCGACGCCAGCGCCGCCGAGATCCCCGTCTTCGACCGCGACACCGACCGGGTGTTCGTGACCAACGCCACCGGCACCGTCGACGTCCTGGACGTGTCCGACCCGGAGGAGCCGGTCCGGGTGGCCGCCCTCGACACCCCCGGGGCCAACGGGATCGCCGTCGCGGACGGTCTGCTGGCGGTGGCGGAGCAGGCCGACGACGCCCAGCAGCCGGGAACGGTCTCGTTCTTCGACTCCGCGAGCCTCGAGCGGCTGGGTCAGGTCGAGGTGGGGGCGCTGCCCGACGCGATCACCTTCACACCCAACGGCCGGGCGCTGCTGGTGGCCAACGAGGGCGAGCCCGCGGGCTACCTCCCGGGGCAGGTCGACCCGGAGGGCAGCGTGAGCGTCATCGACGTCAGTGGCGGCGTGCCGTCGCAGGCCGACGTGCGCACGGCGGACTTCAACGCCTTCGACGACCGGCTGGAGGAGCTGCGAACCGAGGGGGTCCGCATCTTCGGGCCGGGGGCGAGCGTGAGCGAGGACCTCGAGCCGGAGTACATCGCCGTCGACGTGCGGTCCCGCACCGCGTGGGTGTCGCTGCAGGAGGCGAACGCCCTCGGGGTGATCGACCTCCGCACCGCCGAGGTCGTCGACATCCTCCCCCTGGGCCTGAAGGACCACAGCCTGCCCGGCAACGGTCTGGACGCCAGCGACCGCGACGGCGGGATCAACATCAGCCAGTGGCCCGTGCTGGGCATGTACATGCCCGACGCCATCGACACGTACACCGCGCGGGGGCGCACCTTCGTGGTCATGGCCAACGAGGGCGACGCCCGGGAGTACGACGGCTACGCGGAGGAGGAGCGGGTCAAGGACCTCGAGCTCAGCCCGGACGCGTTCGGGGGCGAGGAAGCCGTGGCGGCGCTGCAGGCCGACGCGGCCCTCGGCCGGCTCACGGCGACCACGACCGCCCCGACCGACGACGAGGGGCGGTTCACCGAGATCCACGCCTTCGGGGCGAGGTCGTTCTCGATCCTGGACGCCGACGGGACGATGGTCTTCGACTCCGGGGACGACTTCGAGCGCATCACGGCCGAGCGGTTCCCCGATGACTTCAACGCGAACAACAGCGAGAACGACAGCTTCGACAACCGCAGCGACAACAAGGGCCCGGAACCGGAGGGCATCGAGGTGGGCCGGGTCGACGGACGGACCTATGCGTTCATCGGGCTCGAGCGGATCGGCGGCGTGATGATCTACGACATCACCGTCCCCACGCGCGTCACCTTCGTGGACTACGTCAACCTCCGGGACTTCTCCGGCGACCTGGAGGAGAACGGGTCCGACTCCGGCATCGAGGGTCTGGTCTTCGTGCCCGCCTCGGACTCGCCGACCGGTGTCCCGCTGCTGGTCGTGGGCAACGAGGTGTCGGGCACCACCACCTTGTTCGAGGTCACCCGACGCTGAGCGGCAGCAGCCGGACCGGCCCCGCCCGACCGAGCCACCACCACGGGTCGACGTAGCGGCCGCCCACGCGCACCCCCCAGTGCAGGCACCCGTCCACCACGGGGCATCCCGGGTGGCGCGGGGCGTCCTGCACTCGGGCCACCGGACCGCCGACGCCCACCGACGCGCCGACCGGCAGCAACGTCTCCACCGGTTCCAGGGACGTCAGCGTGCCCCCGACGTGCTCGAGCACGACCACCCCTCGGCCCGCCACGGGTCCCGCGAACGTCACGACCCCGTGCGCGGGCGAGACGACCACGCTCCCCGGCGCCGCAGGCAGGTCGATCCCGCGGTGACCGGGGCCGTACTCGTGAGGTGGGGGCTCGAACTGGCGGGCCGGCTCGCCCGGCAGCGGCGGTACGCGCTCGTCGTGGCCCGGGCCGGGCCGGCGCAGGTCGGGCGCCGCGGCGGTCGCCGGTCCCGGCGCGGTGGCGGCGACCGGGGGAGCGGGGGGTGCCCAGGCCGGGGTGGCTGCAGCGGTTGCGACGGCGGTGCCGCCCACGACGAGCACCGCCGCCGTCGCCCATCCCGTCACCGCTGCAGCCACCGGAGCAGCCAACCGTGCGGGCGGAGGAGGCGCAGCAGCCCGGCCGCGAGGCTGTGGACGGTGAGGGTCGGACCGGGCCTGTGGACACGGCGCGCGCCCCGTCCGCCGCCACAGGTGGTTTGGAGCGTCGTGCCGCTGGCCGTACGATGAGCCCCGAGCTGGGTCCGCCCAGCCAATTCGCGCGCCCTCATCCGCCCAGGCGGGGGAGGTCCCCGGTCCCGCTACGCCGTCCACGGTGGCGCGGGGAGGACCGACCAGGGCGCCAGGAAGCGGCACCGACCGGTGTCGCTGCAGAACCGGACAGGGCGCCCCCGGGGCGCCGGAAGGATCGTGTCGGCATGGCAGTCGTCACCATGCGCCAGCTCCTCGAGAGCGGCGTCCACTTCGGGCACCAGACCCGTCGTTGGAACCCCAAGATGAAGCGCTTCATCTTCACCGAGCGCAACGGCATCTACATCATCGACCTCCAGCAGTCGCTGGAGTTCATCAACGTCGCCTACGACTACGTCAAGCAGACGGTCGCGCACGGCGGCAGCATCATGTTCGTCGGCACCAAGAAGCAGGCGCAGGAGCCCGTGGCCCTGCAGGCCGCCCGCGTGGGCATGCCCTGGGTCAACCAGCGCTGGCTCGGCGGCATGCTGACCAACTTCCAGACCGTCAGCAAGCGCGTCCAGCGCATGCGCGAGCTGGAGTCCGTGGACTTCGACGACGTCGCCGGCTCCGGCATGACGAAGAAGGAGCTCCTGGTCCTGCGGCGCGAGCGCGACAAGCTCGAGAAGACCCTCGGTGGTCTGCGCGACATGACCAAGGTGCCCAGCGCCGTCTGGATCGTCGACACCAAGAAGGAGCACCTGGCCGTCAGCGAGGCCAAGAAGCTCGGCATCCCGGTGATCGCCATCCTGGACACCAACTGCGACCCCGACGAGGTCGACTACAAGATCCCGGGCAACGACGACGCGATCCGCTCCGTCGCCCTGCTGACCCGTGTGATCGCCGACGCCGTCGCCGAGGGTCTCGTCGCGCGGTCCGGTGGCGACGCCGCCACCACCGCCGAGGAGCCCCTGGCCGAGTGGGAGCGCGAGCTCCTGGCCACGAGCGAGGCCACCCCGGCCGCCACGACCGAGGCTCCCGCCGCTGCCGCGACCGAGGCCCCTGCGGCCGACGCGACCAGCACCGAGGCCCCGGCCGCCGCCGAGGCTCCCGCCGCCGAGGCGACCGAGGCTCCCGCTGCTGAGGCTCCCGCTGCCGAGGCGACGGAGGCTCCCGCGACGGAGGCTCCCGCTGCCGAGGCGACCGAGGCTCCGGCCGAGGCCAAGCCCAGCGCCTGATCGACACCGCACCCCGCCGGGCCGCCAGCCGGCCCGGCGGGGAGCACGCCGGCGGGTACCGAGCCGTCGGCCCGCAGGACCTCGCACAGCACCAGCACACCGCACGAAAGACCAGGGCCCACGAGGCCCTCACCCCATTCGGAGGAGTTGTCCGTGCCCAGCTACACAGCTGCTGACATCAAGGCCCTGCGCGAGCGCACCGGCGCCGGGATGATGGACGTCAAGAAGGCCCTCGACGAGGCCGAGGGCGACACCGGGAAGGCCGTCGAGATCCTGCGCGTCAAGGGTCTGAAGGGCATCACCAAGCGCGAGGGCCGCAGCGCCAGCAACGGCCTCGTCGCCGCGCACGTCGACGGTGGCACCGGTGTTCTCGTCGAGGTCAACTGCGAGACCGACTTCGTCGCCAAGGGCGAGAAGTTCAAGGAGCTGGCCGAGAAGGTCCTCCAGGTCGCCGTGACCTCGGCTGCGGCCGACGCCGACGCCCTCCGCGCCGCCGACACCGGTGACGGGACCACCGTCCAGCAGCTGCTGGACGAGGGCAACGCCACCCTCGGCGAGAAGATCGAGGTCCGTCGGGTCGCCCGCCTCACCGGCGGCCACGTGACGTCCTACCTGCACCGCACCAGCCCCGACCTGCCCCCGCAGATCGGCGTGCTGCTCGCGGTCGACGGCGACGACACCGGCACCGCCCGCGACGTGGCCCTGCACATCGCGGCCATGTCGCCCAGCGTGCTCACCGCCGACGAGGTGCCGGCGGAGACCCTCGAGGCCGAGCGTCGCATCGCCCACGAGACGGCCGTGAACGAGAACAAGCCGGAGCAGGCGCTGCCCAAGATCGTCGAGGGGCGCGTCAAGGGCTACCTCAAGGAGAACGTCCTCCTGGAGCAGGCCTTCAGCAAGGACAACAAGAAGACCATCGCCAAGGTCCTCGACGAGGCCGGGCTGGTCGCGACCGCCTTCGCCCGTTTCCGCGTCGGCAGCTGATCACGTGGTGACGGAGGAGCTCGAGACGTCCTCCGCAGCACGCCCGACGCCCTCGGACCCCCGAGGGCGTCGGGTGCTGCTGAAGCTGTCCGGCGAGGCGTTCGGCGGCGGCAGCGTGGGCGTCGACCCGGACGTGGTCTCGCGGGCCGCCCGGGAGATCGCGGCCGCGGCCGACCTCGGCGTGCAGATCGCCATCGTCGTCGGCGGGGGGAACTTCTTCCGCGGCGCCGAGCTGTCCCAGCGGGGCATGGAGCGGGCCCGGGCCGACTACATGGGCATGCTCGGCACGGTCATGAACTGCCTGGCTCTGCAGGACTTCCTGGAGCAGGCCGGGCGCGACACCCGGGTGCAGACCGCCATCACCATGGGTCAGGTCGCCGAGCCGTACATCCCGCGCAAGGCCATCCGGCACCTGGAGAAGGGCCGCGTCGTCATCTTCGGCGCCGGCGCCGGGCTGCCCTACTTCTCAACCGACACCGTCGCCGCGCAGCGGGCGCTGGAGGTCAAGGCCGACGTGGTCCTCATGGGCAAGAACGGTGTGGACGGCGTCTACACCGCCGACCCCCACAAGGACCCGACCGCCACCAAGCTCGACCGCCTCACCTACGACGACGCCCTGCGCAAGGGCCTCAAGGTCGTCGACGCCACCGCGTTCAGCCTGCTCATGGACAACCGGCTCCCCATGGTCGTGTTCGGCATGGAGGGCGAGGGAGACGTCACCCGCGCGCTGGTCGGTGAGAGGATCGGCACGCTCGTCACCGGCTGACCGGTCACGGACGAGGAAGCACAGGCGACTGCCACAGCCGCTGCAGACGGAGGAGACGACGTGATCGACGAGGCACTCTTCGAGGCCGAGGAGAAGATGGCCAAGGCCATCGAGGTCGTCAAGGACGACTTCGCGGGCATCCGCACCGGCCGGGCCAACCCGGGCATGTTCAACAAGGTCATGGTCGAGTACTACGGCGCGTTCACGCCCCTGCAGCAGCTGGCCTCCTTCCAGATCCCCGAGGCCCGCACCGTCATCGTGGCGCCGTACGACAAGAGCTCGATGCCGGCCATCGAGCGGGCGCTGCGCGACAGCGACCTCGGCGTCAACCCGAACAACGACGGCAACGTCATCCGGCTCAACCTGCCGCAGCTCACCGAGGAGCGCCGCAAGGACTACATCAAGCTCGCCCGCGGAAAGGCCGAGGACGCGCGTATCTCGGTGCGCAACATCCGCCGCAAGGCCAAGGAGGAGCTGGACCGGCTCGTCAAGGACGGCGAGGTCGGCGAGGACGAGGGGAACCGGGCGGAGAAGGAGCTCGAGGTCCTCACGCGCAAGCACGTCGACGAGATCGACGAGCTGCTGCGCGGCAAGGAAGTCGAGCTGCTGGAGGTCTGAACGATGACCAGCCCGGCTGACCGGGCGTCGTCAGCCCCGGGGACCGACCAGGCCCCGGGACCCGACCAGGTCCCGGCGGTCGACCAGGTCCCGGCGGCCGTCCCGGCCCGGGGCCTCCCGCCGGTGCTGGCCGCGGCGCCCGGCCGGGTCGCGGTCGTCCCCGACCCCGCCCCGGCGGAGACGGCTCGCACCGGCCGTCGGCTGCGCGACCGGCGGGCCGGGCGCAACCTGCCGGCTGCCATCGCCGTGGGCGTCGGGCTGGGTGCGCTCGTGGCGGTCTGCCTGTTCGTCCGCAAGGAGGCGTTCGTCGTCCTGGCGGCCGCCGCGATCGTCCTCGCCGTGTGGGAGCTGGCCAACGCGTTCCGGGCCCGCCGGATCCGCATCCCCGTGCTGCCCGTCGTGGTGGGCTCGGTCGGCATGCTCGTGTCGGCCTTCGCGGCCGGGGCCGAGGCGCTGCTCGTGTCGTTCGCGCTGACCGCGTTCGCCGTCCTGCTGTGGCGGGTTCTCGACGGGCCCAACCCGGTCCGGGACGTCACCGCGGGCATCTTCACCGCCGCCTACGTGCCGTTCCTCGCCGCGTTCTCGCTGCTCATGCTGGCCGAGCCGGACGGGCCCTACCGGGTGCTGGCGTTCCTCATGGTGGCGATCGGCAGCGACATCGGCGGCTACGCGTTCGGCGTGGTCTGGGGCAAGCACCCGCTGGCCCCGTCGGTCAGCCCCAAGAAGTCCTGGGAGGGCCTGGCCGGGTCCGCGGTGTTCGCCGTCGTCCTGGGCGTCGCCGGGGTGACCCTGGCCCTGGACGGTCCCTGGTGGGCCGGCGCCGCGCTGGGCCTCGCGATCGTCCTCACCGCGACCGTCGGCGACCTGTCGGAGTCCCTGCTCAAGCGCGACCTCGGCATCAAGGACATGGGCAGCCTGCTGCCGGGCCACGGCGGCATCATGGACCGGTTGGACTCGCTGCTGCCCGCCGCGCCGGTGGCCTACCTGCTGCTCGCGGTGCTCGTCCCCGCGACCTGAGCGGGTCGGTTCAGCCCACGGGGACGTCGGTGATCGCCAGCAGCCCGTCGGGCGAGGTGACCGACACCGTGGTGACGTCGCCCGGGAGCGGGCCGTACATCACGTCCATGAGCACCGGTTCCGGGCCGAGGACCGCCTTCCGGTCGGGGCAGACGCAGTCGTTGGTGGGCCCGTCCAGCTCCAGGTCGTCGGGCGCGGAGATCCAGCGGCGCCACGACAGCGGCAGGTAGCGGCGACCGGCGGCCGGGTCCTCGAGGGCGATGGAGTCGAACTTCTCGAGGTTGCGCGCACCGCCGAACACGTCGGGGGCCAGCTCGGTCCCCGGGTCGGCCGCCGACACGGCCAGCGTGAGCAGGGTCGAGTGGTCCCTGCGCTCGACGGCTCGTACCTGGACGGTGACCTGTGTCGTGCCGTCTGCGGTCAGTCCGGTCGGGACCTCCACCGTCTGCGAGGCCAGGGTCGGCGCATCGGCGGGCCGGACCGAGGAGTCCAGCACCTGCCGGGAGAGGTCGGCGGGGTCGACCCCGTCGCCGATGGTCTCGGCCGGAGCGGCCGACGGTGACGGCCCGGCGGACGCGGGGACCGGTGCACCGTCCGGGCCGGGCGACGGTTCGGGCGCGGCGGTGCACCCGCTGACCAGGACGACGAGGCCGATAGAGGCGGTCGCGGCCCGCACGCCTCGAGGTGCCCTCATCGTCCGCTCCCGGTGCTCTCGGTGAACCCGACGGCGACCCGTCGGTTGAGCTGCCGGTTCTCGTCGGAGTCGTTCTCGGCCACCGGCTCCTGCTCGCCGCGGCCCTCGACGACCACCTCGAGGTCGTCGCGGTCCAGGGCGGGGACGAGCACGTCCGCCACGGCCTGGGCGCGACGCAGCGACAGGTCGTCGTTGTACTCCTCCGACCCCTGGTCGTCGGTGTGCCCGACGATGGTCAGCCGGCCGGGCGCGGCCCGCTCCGCCAGGTCGGCGGCGACGTCGGTGACGGTCGCGGTGGTCTCGGCGGACAGGTCGGCGGAGTCGAGCGCGAACAGCACGTCGGCCGCGATGTCGATGTTCACCTCCTCCTCGACCGTGGTCTCCCGGCTGGCCCCGTCGAGCTGCTCGACGACGCTCGACAGCGGCCGTCGCGTCATCTCGACGACCTCGGGCTCGGCCAGGAACCGTTCCGGCACCTCGGGCCAGCCCGTGCCGAGCGGCACGACCGGACCGGCCGAGACGGGCTCGAGCAGACCGTCACCGACGGGGACGTCGGTGACGACCTCGGCGAAACCGAGCGTCACGTCGACCGTCCCGACCCCCTCGGGCAGCGCCGGGACCACCGTGTACTGCACACCCATGACCCCCGGCTCCTCCGGGAAGGCGTCGATCTCGGAGGACGCGGGCAGGCTTCCTCCGCGTGACTCCCGGTCCGGGACGGGGTAGAGCAGCAGGCCCTCGGCCGGGACGGCCAGGTGCACGAACATCCCGGGTCCCACGCCGACGTAGGCGGTGGTCGAGGACGGCATGTGACCGAACCAGTTCCAGGCCCCGGTCGACTCCGGCTCCTCCTCGTACCCGACGGACCAGTAGACGACGGTGACGTCGCCGACGCGTTGCACCGCGTGCACCGCCTGGGTCACCGAGGGCGAGCCGGACTCCCAGCGGTACGGCTCCGACGAGGTCCCGTAGGTCGACACCTCGACCCCGGCCGTGCTGGTCTGCGGCTCCCGCAGGTCACCGTCCTCGCCCGGCGTGACACCCGCCGCAGCGGCGCCCGGGGCCACCGCCGCCACCAGCGCCGCCGCGCACACCACCGTCGTGACCCGCACCTGCTACCCCCGGAGCTCGTGGACCGTCCCGGGCGAGAGGGTAGCCGGGCGGGGGCGGTGGGGCCGCCGGCCCGGACCCGGTAGCCCTCTCAGCCCTCCCAGACCCAGTCGCGGATCTCGGGCAGGTCCTCGCCGTAGGTCCGCGTCCACCGGGTGTGCTCGATGAGCTTGGCCCGCAGCGCCTCGCGGGCGTGGGCCCCGGTCGTGCCCAGCCGCGGCACCCGGTCGATGACGTCGATGGCCAGGTGGAACCGGTCGACGCGGTTCATCACGCACATGTCGAACGGCGTCGTCGTGGTGCCCTCCTCGACGTAGCCCCGCACGTGGATGTTGCCGTGGTTGGTGCGGCGGTAGGTCAGCCGGTGGATGAGCCACGGGTAGCCGTGGTAGTTGAACAGCACCGGCTTGTCGGTGGTGAACAGGCTGTCGAACGCGGAGTCGGACAGCCCGTGAGGGTGCTCCTCCGCCGACTGCAGCCGCATCAGGTCGACGACGTTGACGAAGCGCACCCGCAGGTCCGGGAAGAACCCGCGCAGCAGCTGCACCGCCGCCAGCGCCTCCATGGTGGGCACGTCGCCGGCGCAGGCCATCACCACGTCCGGCTCCGCGCCGTCGTCGGTGCTGGCCCAGTCCCAGATGCCGATGCCCTTGGTGCAGTGCACGTCGGCCTCCGCCACCGACAGGTACTGCGGCGCCTCCTGCTTGCCGGCGACGATGACGTTGACGTAGTCGACGCTGCGCAGGCAGTGGTCGGCCACGCTGAGCAGGGTGTTGGCGTCCGGCGGCAGGTACACCCGGATCACGTCGGCGCTCTTGTTGACCACGTGGTCGATGAAGCCCGGGTCCTGGTGGCTGAAGCCGTTGTGGTCCTGGCGCCAGACGTGGCTGGTCAGCAGGTAGTTCAGGCTCGACACCGGTCGGCGCCACTCGATGCCGCGGGTGGTCTTGAGCCACTTGGCGTGCTGGTTGACCATCGAGTCGACGATGTGGATGAACGCCTCGTAGCAGCTGAAGAACCCGTGCCGCCCGGTCAGCAGGTAGCCCTCGAGCCAGCCCTGGCAGGTGTGCTCGGACAGGATCTCCATCACCCGGCCGTCCGGGGCCAGGCCGACGTCGGTGTCCAGGGTCTCGCCCTGCCAGGCCCGCCCCGTCACCTCCAGCAGCGCCTGCAGCCGGTTGGAGTTGTTCTCGTCGGGCGCGAAGACCCGGAACGACCGTCGGGGCTCGTCCAGCGTCATCACGTCCCGCAGGTAGCGGCCCAGCACCCCGGTCGCCCCGGCCGACGTGGTCCCCGGCGCACCCACGTCGATGCCGTGGTCGCGCCAGTCCGGCAGCCGCAGGGCGCGTCTGAGCACCCCGCCGTTGGCCTGCGGGAGCGCACTCATCCGACGCTCGCCCACGGGGGAGAGCCGGCGGACGAGCTCCACGGGGGTGCCGTCGGCGTCGAACAGCTCCTCCGGCCGGTAGGACCGCATCCAGCCCTCCAGCACGTCGCGGTGGGACTGGTCGGTGCGGGCGTCGGCGAACGGCACCTGGTGGCTGCGCCAGCTGCCCTCCACGGGCTTGCCGTCCACGGACTTCGGCCCGGTCCAGCCCTTGGGGCTGCGCAGCACGATCATCGGCCAGCGGGGCCGTTCGCTGCGGCCCTGCTCACGGGCCTGCTGCTGGATCCGGGCGATGTCGTCCAGGCAGCCGTCCAGGGCGCGGGCGAAGGCGTGGTGCATCTGCTCCGGGTCGTCGCCGGTGACGAACACCGGTTCCCAGCCGTAGCCGGACAGCAGGTCACGCAGCTCGGCCTCGGGGATGCGGGCCAGGACCGTCGGGTTGGCGATCTTGTAGCCGTTCAGGTGCAGGATCGGCAGCACCGCCCCGTCACCCACCGGGTCGAGGAACTTCGTGGAGTGCCAGCTGGCGGCCAGCGGGCCGGTCTCCGCCTCGCCGTCGCCGACGACGGCCGCCACCACGAGGTCGGGGTTGTCGAACGCGGCGCCGAAGGCGTGGGACAGCGCGTAGCCGAGCTCACCGCCCTCGTGGATGGAGCCCGGCGTCTCGGGGGCGACGTGGCTGGGGATGCCGCCCGGGAAGCTGAACTGCTTGAACAACCGTCCGATGCCCCCCTCGTCGTAGGAGACGTCGGGGTAGACCTCGCTGTAGGTCCCGTCCAGCCAGGCCGCGGCGACCAGGCCGGGACCACCGTGCCCGGGCCCGGTGATGTTGAGCACCTGCAGGTCCCGGGCCAGGATCGCCCGGTTCAGGTGGGCGTGCACGAAGGTCAGACCGGGCGTCGTGCCCCAGTGCCCCAGCAGGCGCGGTTTGGTGTGCTCGGCCCGCAGGGGCTCGCGCAGCAACGCGTTGCCCATCAGGTAGATCTGGCCGACGGACAGGTAGTTGGCTGCCCGCCACCACGCCTGCAGGCTCGCCAGCTCGTCGTCGGGGAGGTAGGTCTCGGTCGTCGTGCGTTCGTCCGTCACGTCAGACATGGGGCGATCGAACCGCGCCCCGACCGGCCGCACAAGGGACCTCTTGCCCGGGTGGTACCCGCGATGTTCCTGTATCGGCTCGATCGTTGGCACACTGAGGCCGTGCCCCTGCCGCTCGTCCTCGCCCCGCCGCGCCGCGGCAAGCCGCCGCAGCACCTCGCCGACCTCACGGTCGCGCAGCGCGTCGAGGCCGTGACCGCGGCGGGCCTGCCCCGGTTCCGGGCCGCCCAGCTGTCGCGGCACTACTTCGCCCGGTTCACCGCCGACGCCGCCGACATGACCGACCTGCCGGCGGCGGAGCGCGACGCGGTCGTCGCCTCGGTGCTGCCGCAGCTGCTCGAGCCGGTCCGCACGCTGGAGGGTGACCACGGCAACACCGTCAAGAACCTGTGGCGGCTGTTCGACGGCTCGCTGGTGGAGAGCGTGCTGATGCGCTACTCCGACCGGACCACGCTGTGCCTGTCCAGCCAGGCCGGCTGCGGCATGGCCTGCCCGTTCTGCGCCACCGGCCAGCAGGGCCTGACCCGCAACCTGTCCACGGCCGAGATCGTCGACCAGGTCGTCCGAGCCAGTCGCGCCGCCGGCGGGCGGGTCACCAACGTCGTGTTCATGGGCATGGGCGAGCCGCTGGCCAACTACAACGCCGTCGTGGGCGCGCTGCACCGGATGACGGACCCGACGCCGGACGGCCTCGGCATCTCCGCCCGCAACATCACCGTGTCCACGGTCGGCCTGGTCACCGCCATCGAGAAGCTGATCGACGAGCGGTTGCCGGTGACCCTGGCGGTGAGCCTGCACACGCCCGACGACGAGCTGCGCGACAGCCTCGTGCCGATCAACACCCGCCACAACGTCAAGGCACTGCTCGACGCCGCCCGCGCGTACTTCGAGGCCACGGGACGCCGGGTCAGCATCGAGTACGCCCTGATCCGGGACATGAACGACCAGGCCTGGCGCGCCCGGCTGCTCGCTCAGGAGCTCAACCGCCGCGGCAAGGGCTGGGTCCACGTCAACCCGATCCCGCTCAACCCGACGCCCGGGTCGATCTGGACCGCGTCCGACCCGCGCGTCGAGCACGAGTTCGTCCGCACCCTGCGTGACGCCGGCATCCCGACCACCGTGCGCGACACCCGGGGCCGCGACATCGACGGGGCCTGCGGGCAGCTGGCCGCGCAGGACCTGGTCCAGCCCCGGCAGGGCCAGGAGCGGCCCGTCGTGCTGCCCTCGGACCAGCCGTCGGTCCCGCCCCCGGTCGGGTCGTCAGGTGGTGGCGAGGCGTGAGCGCCGAGCTGTTCCACCGCACCGGACGGCTGCGCAAGGGCTACGACCGGCGCCAGGTCGAGGACTTCCTCGACCGGGCCAAGCAGGTCTGGGACGCCGGCGGTCCCCCCGGTGGCATCACGTCGTGGCACGTCCGGACCGTCGGCTTCGACATGCGCCGCAACGGCTACCGGGTGCCCGCGGTGGACAGCGCCCTGGACCGGATCGAGGACGCCTTCGTGTCGCGGGAGGAGCGCGCCGGGCCGGCGAGCTGGCGTGAGGCGGAGGACGCCGTCCTGGCCCGGCTGGACCGGGTCGACGGGGCCCGCTTCCCCCGCGGCCGGTTCCTGGGGCTGGGCTACCGCATCCGCGACGTCGACGACCTGTGCCGTCGCGTCCGGGAGCACCTGGTCCTGGGGCGCCCGCTGAGCGTCGACGAGGTGCGGACCTCGGTGTTCCGGGCCGGTCGCGGCTCGCGCGGGTACCGGGAGGCGCCCGTGGACGCCTACCTCGACCGCGTGGTCGACGTGATGAGGCGGCGCGGCTCCGCCTGAGGCGCCGGTCGCGGGTCCGCCGGACGAGGTGCGGACGGGTCAGCCCGGCCGTCGCACCAGCCCGAGCACGCGGTCGACGGTGACCTCGAGCACCACCCGGCGGGGGTTGAGGCGCGGCGGCCGGTACCGCGCGGTGTAGCGCGCGACGGCGTCGGCCACCGCCGCCGGGTCGTCCAGGACCCGGCCCGTGCCCTCCAGCGTGAGCCAGCGCCAGGACTCGACCTGGCACAGCGTCACCCGCGAGCCACGGGCGACGTTCGCGGCCTTCTGGGTGCCGGCGCTGGTGATGACCCGCGCCAGCCCGGACCCGTCGTCCCAGGTGAAGCCGACCGGCACGGTGTGGATGCTGCCGTCGGGCCGCAGCCCCGACAGGGTGGCCAGGTGGCGCTCGGTGAGGAACTCCACGGCCTCGGCGGGCAGCGCCCGGGGGTCCATCGCCACCCCCGTAGCCTCGCACGTCCGCTCGCGCTAGCGTCCGGGCGTGACCACCTCGACCGCCGGTCCCGCCGCCGGCCCGGCCCCTGTCGGCGCGACGCGCGCGGACGCCGCCCGCGAGCGGGAGGTGGTGGCGGCGGTGCCCACCGGCCTGCTGGTGGGCGGGCGGTGGCGCGACGCCGACGGCGGCGCGGTGCTGGCCGTGGACGACCCGTCGACCGGCGACACGCTGACCGAGGTCGCCGACGCCTCACCGGCCGACGCCCTGGACGCCCTCGACGCCGTCCTGGACGCCCAGGCGGGCTGGGCGGCGACGCCCCCGCGCGAGCGCAGCGAGGTGCTCCGGCGGGCCTTCGAGCTGACCACCTCCCGGGCCGAGGACCTGGCGCTGCTCATCACCCTGGAGATGGGCAAGCCGCTGGCGGAGTCGCGGGCCGAGGTCACCTACGGGGCGGAGTTCCTGCGCTGGTTCGCCGAGGAGGCCGTGCGCACCTACGGCCGCTGGTCGACGGCACCGGACGGCGGGAGCCGCCTGCTGACCATGAAGCAGCCCGTCGGCCCCTGCCTGGCCATCACGCCGTGGAACTTCCCGCTGGCCATGGCCACCCGCAAGATCGCCCCTGCCCTCGCGGCGGGCTGCACCATGGTCCTCAAGCCCGCGGCCCAGACCCCGCTGACGGCGCTGGCCCTCGCCGAGCTGCTGCGCGAGGCGGGTCTGCCCGACGGGGTGCTGGCCGTGCTCCCGACGTCGCGGGCCGGCGCGCTGGTCGAGCCCCTGCTCGCCGACGCGCGGCTGCGCAAGGTCACGTTCACCGGCTCGACGGCGGTGGGCAAGCGCCTGGTCGCGCAGGCGGCCGACAACCTGCAGCGGGTGTCGACGGAGCTGGGCGGCAACGCACCGTTCCTGGTGTTCGCGGACGCCGACCTGGACGCGGCCGTCGACGGGGCGGTGCTGGCCAAGATGCGCAACACCGGCGAGGCGTGCACGTCGGCCAACCGCTTCCTCGTGCACTCCTCGGTCGCCGAGGAGTTCGCCCGCCGCCTGGCCGACCGGCTGCAGGCCATGCCGGTGGGCCGGGGCACGGAGCCGGGCGTCGAGGTCGGGCCGCTCATCACCCGCCAGGCCCGCGACGGGGTGCACGCGCTGGTCGCCGACGCGGTCGAGGGCGGTGCGACGGTCCTCACCGGCGGTGACCACCTCGAGGGTCCGGGCGCGTTCTACGCCCCGACCGTGCTCACGGGCGTGCACGCGGGCGCCCGGCTGCGCCACGAGGAGATCTTCGGCCCGGTGGCCCCCGTGATGACCTTCGAGGACGACGCGGAGGCGGTGTCGTTGGCCAACGCGACCGAGTACGGGCTGGTGTCCTACGTCTTCACCCAGCAGCTGTCCCGGGCGCTGCGCACGGCCGAGCAGCTGGCCACGGGCATGGTGGCCCTCAACCGGGGCGTGGTGTCGAACGCGGCCGCGCCGTTCGGCGGGGTCAAGGCGAGCGGGTCCGGCCGCGAGGGCGGCGCCGAGGGCATCGAGGAGTACCTGGACACCAAGTACGTGGGGATCGGTCTGTAGGTCGCGCGCCCCGTCGCCCCCGCCCCGCTCCGCCCTGGGACACTCGGCGCCATGCGACGCGTCACCCTGCTCGGCTCGACCGGCTCCATCGGCACCCAGGCCCTCGACGTCATCGGGCGCAACCCCGACGACCTGTCGGTGTCCGGGCTGGCGGTCCGCGGCGGGGACCCGGGGCTGCTCGTGCGGCAGGTGGTCGACCACGACGTGCCCCTGGTCGCGGTGGCCGACACCGAGGTCGCCGAGCAGGTCCGCGGGGCCCTGCGGGCGACCGGGCGCCAGGTCGAGGTCCTGGCCGGGCCCGACGCCGCCACGGAGCTGGCCTGCGCCGACACCGACGTCGTCCTCAACGGCCTCGCCGGGGCGGTGGGCCTGCGCCCGACCATCGCGGCCCTGCGGGCCGGTCACGTGCTGGCGCTGGCCAACAAGGAGTCCCTGATCATCGGTGGCCCGCTCGTCACCGCCCTCGCCCGCCCGGACCGGGTCGTCCCCGTCGACTCCGAGCACTCCGCGCTGGCGCAGTGCCTGCGGGGCGGTCGGGCCGAGGAGGTGCGCCGCCTGGTCCTGACCGCCTCGGGCGGGCCGTTCCGGGGCCGGGACCGGGCCTCCCTCGCCGACGTCGGGCCCGAGCAGGCGCTCGACCACCCGACCTGGTCGATGGGGCCGCTGGTCACGACCAACTCCGCGACGCTGGTCAACAAGGGCCTGGAGGTCATCGAGGCCCACCTGCTGTTCGGGATCGGCTTCGACCGCATCGACGTCGTGGTCCACCCCCAGTCGGTCGTCCACTCCATGGTCGAGTTCACCGACGGCTCCACGCTGGCCCAGTGCAGCCCGCCGGACATGCGGCTGCCCATCGCGCTCGCGCTGGGCTGGCCCCACCGGGTGGCCGACGCGGCCCCCGGGATCGACTGGACCGAGGCCGCGACCTGGACGTTCGAGCCCGTCGACGAGGCCACGTTCCCCGCCCTGGGCCTGGCCCGGCGCGCCGGTGAGGCGGGCGGCGTGATGCCCGCGGTGCTCAACGCGGCGAACGAGGTCTGCGTGGCCGCGTTCCTCGACGGGAACCTCCGGTTCCTCCAGATCGTCGACACGGTGGCCGATGTCCTCGACGAGGCCCACGCCGAGGGGCTCACGGCCCCTCGGGACGTGGAGGACGTGATGGCCGCGGACGCGTGGGCGCGAGAACGCGCGGCTGCGACACTGGTGGCTCTGGCCCGTCGGTAGGCGGGCCCCGGGACGGAGGACCGCATGACCGGGCTGTACTACACGCTGGGCGTGCTCGCCGTCGTGGTCGGGGTGGCCGTGTCCATCGCCCTGCACGAGGTCGGGCACATGGTGCCGGCCAAGCGCTTCGGCGTCCGGGTGACGCAGTACATGGTCGGGTTCGGGCCGACGGTGTGGTCGCGGGTACGGGGCGAGACCGAGTACGGCGTCAAGGCCATCCCGCTCGGCGGCTACATCCGGATGATCGGCATGTTCCCGCCCCGGCGCGACACCCCCGACGGCATGGTCGCCGCCGGGTCCAGCAACCCGATCGCCTCGCTGGTCGAGTCCGCCCGCGAGGAGTCGCTGGAGGAGCTGCGCCCCGGCGACGAGAACCGGACGTTCTACAACCTCAAGGTGTGGCAGAAGCTCGTCGTCATGCTGGGCGGCCCGGTGATGAACCTGGTCCTGGCCACCGTGCTGCTCGCGGTGGTGGCGGTCGGCTTCGGGGCGCCGCAGGCCACCACCACCGTCGGCAGCGTCTCGCAGTGCATCCTGCCCCTGGACGCGCCGGTCGACACCGAGTGCTCCGCGGACGACCCCGCCGCGCCGGCCGCGGCCGCCGGCATCCTGCCCGGTGACGTCGTGCTGAGCGTCGACGGGGTCGCGACCCCGACCTGGCCGGACGTGCGTGAGCAGATCCGTGCCAGCGGCGGCGAGTCCACGGTGTTCCTCGTCCAGCGCGGGGACCGGGAGCTGTCGCTCACCGCGACGCCCAGCGAGACGTCGATCATCGCCCTCGACGCGGCCGGCGAGCCGGTCCTGGACGCCGACGGCGGCTACCAGACCACCGAGGGCGGGTTCCTCGGGGTCGGGCCGACGCAGGACCTGGTGCCGCAGCCGGTCACGGTCGTGCCGGGGATGGTCGGGGACGCCGTCGTCGGGACCGCCACGGTCCTCGTCCGGCTGCCCCAGTACATGGTCGGCGTGGCCGACGCGGCGTTCGGCGCGGGGGAGCGCGACCCCGAGGGACCGGTGAGCGTGGTCGGCGTCGGGCGCCTGGCGGGCGAGGTCGCCTCCTACCAGGACCCGGAGGGCCTGATCGGGCTGGAGGAGCGGGTCGCCCAGATCCTCGCGATCCTCGCCGGGCTGAACGTCGCGCTGTTCGTCTTCAACCTGATCCCGCTGCTGCCGCTGGACGGCGGGCACGTCGCGGGGGCGCTGCTGGAGGGCGTCAAGAAGACCTGGGCGCGGCTGCGCTCCCTGCCCGACCCCGGGCCGGTCGACGTGGCCAAGGCGCTCCCGGTGGCCTACGGCGTGGCGATCCTGCTGCTCGGGCTGTCGGTCGTGCTGATCTACGCCGACCTGGTCAACCCGGTCCGGCTGACCGGCTGAGCCCGGGTCGGCCGGGTTGCGCAGGCGCGCGATACTGGTCCGGTGACCGCTGTCAGCCTCGGAATGCCGGAAGCCCCGCCCCCCGTCCTCGCCCCCCGTCGCAAGACGCGGCAGATCAAGGTCGGCGACGTCCTGGTCGGCGGCGACGCCCCGGTGAGCGTGCAGTCGATGACCACGACACCGACCACCGACATCAACGCCACGCTGCAGCAGATCGCCGAGCTCACCGCCAGCGGCTGCGACATCGTCCGGGTGGCGTGCCCGTCCCAGGACGACGCCGAGGCCCTGCCGATCATCGCCAGGAAGTCGCAGATCCCCGTGATCGCCGACATCCACTTCCAGCCCAAGTACGTCTACGCCGCGATCGACGCCGGCTGCGCGGCCGTCCGGGTCAACCCGGGCAACATCCGCAAGTTCGACGACCAGGTCAAGCAGATCGCCCAGGCGGCCAAGGACGCGGGCGTCTCGATCCGGATCGGCGTCAACGCGGGCTCGCTTGACCCGCGGCTGATGAAGAAGTACGGCAAGGCCACCCCGGAGGCCCTCGTCGAGTCGGCCGTCTGGGAGGCGTCGCTGTTCGAGGAGCACGACTTCCACGACTTCAAGATCAGCGTCAAGCACAACGACCCCGTGGTCATGGTCCGCGCCTACGAGCTGTTGTCCGAGCGCGGCGACTGGCCCCTGCACCTCGGCGTCACCGAGGCCGGGCCGGCCTTCCAGGGCACCATCAAGTCCGCCACCGCGTTCGGCGCGCTGCTCAGCAAGGGCATCGGCGACACCATCCGCGTCTCGCTGTCCGCGCCGCCGGTGGAGGAGGTCAAGGTCGGCAACCAGATCCTGCAGTCGCTCAACCTGCGCCCCCGCAAGCTCGAGATCGTGTCCTGCCCGTCGTGCGGTCGCGCCCAGGTCGACGTCTACACCCTGGCCGAGCAGGTCACCGCCGGTCTGGAGGGCCTGACCGTCCCGCTGCGCGTGGCCGTCATGGGCTGCGTCGTCAACGGCCCGGGCGAGGCCCGGGAGGCCGACCTCGGCGTCGCCTCGGGCAACGGCAAGGGGCAGATCTTCGTCAAGGGCGAGGTGGTCAAGACCGTGCCGGAGGCGCAGATCGTGGAGACGCTCATCGAGGAGGCGATGCGCATCGCCGAGGAGATGGGCGTCGACCCCGAGGCCGCCCCGTCGGGCGCCGCGGTGGTCAGCGTCTCCTGACGGCAGGCAGCGGGCGCCCGGACCGGCGCGCGTTGTGTCCGCGGCGTCGCGATGGGTGAGGATGTGCTCGTGGTTCGCCCGTCGGTCCGCGTCCTGGGGGCGCGGGACCTCGAGGAGGCCGTCGACGTCTGCGCCCTGGACCCGGTGGCCCACGCCTTCGTGTCCGCGCGGCTGGTCGGCGGGCTGCTCGGCGAGGCCGGGCACGCCGAAGTCTGGGGCTACGAGGACGGTGGTGGGCTCCGCTCCTTGCTGTGGGTTGGCGCCAACATGGTCCCCGTCGAGACCTCCGGCGACGCGGCGGACGCCTTCGCCGCGCGCGCCCGCCGGGTCAACCGGCGCAGCTCGTCGCTGTTCGGCCCCCGCGAGGACGTGCTCCGGCTCTGGGCCGGCCTGGAGGGGACCTGGGGCCCGGCCCGCGAGATCCGACCCAACCAGCCGCTGATGGTCTGCGACGAGCCGGTGGTCGAGCCCGACCCGTACGTGCGCCGCACCCGTCCGACCGAGCTGGACACCCTGTTCCCCGCGTCCGTCGCCATGTTCACCGAGGAGATCGGCTACTCCCCGATGGGGCTGGACGGGGGCGCCGGCTACCGCGCCGGCGTGGCCGAGATGGTGGGCCTGGGCCGGTCGTTCGTCCGGATCGACGCGGGTCCCGACGGACGGCCCGAGGTGGTCTTCAAGGCCGAGCTGGGCGCCGTGACCGGTGGGGTCGCGCAGATCCAGGGCGTCTGGGTCGCCCCGGGGCGCCGGGGCCAGGGCCTCGCCGCCCCCGCCGTGGCCGCGGTCGTCCACGCCGTGGGCCGTGACCTGGGCGCGCGCGCGTCCCTGTACGTCAACGACTTCAACACCCGCGCCGTGGCGGTCTACGAGCGCGTCGGGTTCTACCACCACGGCTGCTTCGCCACGGTCCTGCTGTAGGGCGGGCGGGCGGGCGGGCGAGGGGCGGGACGATGGCGGCTGCGCACGAGTGCGGATCAAGGGGCGGTCACACCGCCTTGCGTGCTCTTCGCGAGCTGCTGCTCCGCATCCGTGGTCGGTGGACGAGCTCCTGGGCGAGCGCGCTGCGGACCTGGGCGACCACCCAGCCCGGTCTGAACATGACGTGCTCCCAGGCGAACCGGCGGGTGATCCACCCGGCGGCCTGCAGCTCGTCATGACGGGCGAGGTCGGCGGCGAAGGCGCGACGGTTGCCGTGCACCCCGTACCCGTCCGCCTCCAGGGCCACCTTCAGCTCAGGGTGCCCGAGGTCCACGGCAGCGAGCAGCCCGTCGCCGGTGACGAGCAGCTGCGGGACGAAACCGGTGATGCCGGCGGCCAGGAGCGTGCCCCTCACGGTCGACTCGAAGGCGTTGGCGGCGCGATCGTCCGCGTGGACCAGGACCAGCCTGACCTGCCGGGCCCCAGGGCCGCGCACGGCTGCGGCCGCCTCGTCCAGATCGACCGGGTCGATGCTGCCGGAACGCAGGGCCGAGTCGGCGACCGCCAACGCCTCCGGTAGCGGCAGCAGCCGGGCGCAGTCGACGACCGTCCGGGCCGGGTCGGTGAGCCCCGCGGCCAGCTCGGACCGAGTCAGGGGGGCGTAGTGACGTCGCCAGGTGTCGGTGGCCGACCGGTGCGCGTGGGCGGGGACCGTCACGTGCACCTCGGCCGGACGCCGGGTCAGGGCCCAGCCGTGCGCCTCGGCAGCGGACAGGTGCGACAGGGCACCGCCGTCGGCGAGGGCGACGCGAGACGGCTCCGACGTGGTGGGCAACGTGTAGCGGCCCCGGCCGAGCGCGACGACCTGCCCCCTCTCGGTGGCGCGTCGCAGTGCGGCGCGCCCGCAGGCCTCGACCAGTCTCCGGTAGGGGGCGTGGCCGCCCATCGCGCACAGGACGGTGACCGGGTCGAGGGGCACGGCTCCAGGGTCGTGCGGACGGGCGTGGTCCCGTGCGGCTCGTCCACAGGTTCGGGCCGAGCCACCGATGCGGAGATCGGCCCGACGGGGGCCCCGCAGCGGCGTCGACAGCGGGGTTGGTCCGCATCCATGCCCGTCGACCCGGCCAGCGGGCCGTCAGTGCCGACCCACGCCTCGGCGGCGGGGGAGGGGCGGGGCCGCCGGTACCCTCGCGGTCGTGCTCATGCGGATGTCCTCCCTCTTCCTGCGCACCTTGCGCGACGACCCGGCCGACGCGGAGGTCGCGAGCCACCGGCTGCTGGTGCGGGCGGGCTACATCCGTCGGGCCGCGCCGGGGGTGTACTCGTGGCTGCCGCTGGGCTACCGGGTGCTGCGCAAGGTCGAGCAGGTCGTCCGCGAGGAGATGGAGCGGATCGGCGCGCAGGAGGTCCACTTCCCCGCGCTGGTCCCGCGCGAGCCCTACGAGGCGACCGGCCGCTGGACCGAGTACGGCGACAACGTGTTCCGCCTGCAGGACCGCAAGCGCGCGGACTACCTGCTGGCGCCCACGCACGAGGAGATGTTCACGCTCCTGGTGAAGGACCTGTACTCCAGCTACAAGGACCTGCCCCTGCACCTGTTCCAGATCCAGACCAAGTACCGCGACGAGGCGCGCCCCCGGGCGGGGCTGCTGCGCGGGCGCGAGTTCGTCATGAAGGACAGCTACAGCTTCGACGTCGACGACGCCGGGCTGGAGACCAGCTACCAGCAGCACCGCGCGGCCTACCTGCGGCTGTTCGAGCGGCTCGGCCTGGACGTCGTGGTCGTGGCCGCGGTGTCCGGTGCGATGGGCGGGTCGGCCAGCGAGGAGTTCCTGCACCCCAGCCCGGCCGGTGAGGACACCTACGTCCGCTGCACCACGTGCGCCTACGCCGCCAACGTCGAGGCCGTGACCACGCGGGTCCCCGCCGCAGGCTCGGCGGAGGAGCTGGCCGTGCTCCCCGCGAGCCACGTCGAGGACACCCCGGGCACCCCGACCATCCAGACCCTGGTCGACCACGCCAACGCCGCCCACCCCCGCGACGACCGGCCCTGGACCGCGGCCGACACCCTCAAGAACGTCCTGGTCGTGCTGCGCCACCCCGACGGCACGCGTGAGCCGCTGGCCATCGGGGTGCCCGGTGACCGCGAGGTCGACGCCAAGCGGCTGCAGGCCGTCGTCGAGCCCGCCGAGGTCGAGGCGTTCACCGACGCCGACTTCGAGCGGCACCCGGGCCTGGCCAAGGGCTACATCGGGCCCGGCGCGCTCGGCAGCACGAGCAGCACGGGCATCCGCTACCTGCTGGACCCCCGGGTCGTCGCCGGCACCGCGTGGCTCACCGGTGCCGACAGCCGCGGCCACCACGTCTTCGACCTGGTCGCGGGCCGGGACTTCCCGGCCGCGGGCCAGGAAGGGTCCGACGGGACGGTCGAGGCCGCCGAGATCCGCGACGGCGACGCCTGCCCCGTCTGCGACACCGGCACCCTGGAGTCCGCCCGCGGCATCGAGATGGGCCACGTGTTCCAGCTCGGCCGCAAGTACGCCGAGGCCCTCGACCTCAAGGTGCTCGACGAGAACGGCAAGCAGGTCGTGGTGACCATGGGCTCCTACGGGGTCGGTGTGTCCCGGGCGGTCGCCGCGATCGCCGAGTCCAGCCACGACGAGGTCGGGCTGGTGTGGCCGGCCCAGGTCGCGCCCGCCGACGTCCATGTGGTCGTCGCGGGCAAGGACGCCGACGTCGCCCAGGGCGCGGAGGACATCGCCGCCCGGCTCGACGCCGCCGGCCTGGACGTGGTCCTCGACGACCGCAAGGCCAGCGTCGGGGTCAAGTTCAAGGACGCCGAGCTCGTCGGGATCCCCACCATCGTCGTGGTCGGCAAGCGGTTCGCCGAGGGCTTCGTCGAGGTCAAGGACCGCCGCACCGGCGACCGTGACGACGTCGCCCTGGACGACCTGCCGGCCCGCCTGGGCATCGGAGGGTGACCGCGTCCCTGCCGGCCGGTGTCCTCACCGGCCTGCCGGGCATGCCCGACACCAGCTGGCAGGTGCTGGCCCTGCTGCTGCTCGCCGCCCTGGTGGCGGGCTGGGTCGACGCGGTCGTCGGCGGGGGCGGGCTGGTCCAGCTGCCCGCCCTGCTGCTGGCGCTGCCCGGGGCGGCCCCGGTCCAGGTGCTGGCCACCAACAAGCTGTCCGGGGTGTGGGGAACGTCGATCGCCGCCATCACCTACGCGCGCAACCTGCCGCGCCGACCCCGCGCCATCGGCGTGCTGACGGCGTCGGCGGCGGCCGGCTCGGCGCTGGGGGCGGCGCTGGCGGCGTTCGTGCCGCCCGGGCTGTTCACGCCGCTGGTGCTCGTGCTGGTCGTCGTCATCGGCGTCGTCACCGTCGCCAAGCCGCAGATGGGGCTGGTCGAGCGGCACCGGGTGCGCAGCGTGTCGTTCGCGGCCCTGCTGGCCGGCATCGGCATCGGCGTCGGGATCTGGGACGGGATCTTCGGCCCCGGTACCGGGACCCTGTTCGTGTTCGCGCTCGTCGGCCTGGCCGGCTACCAGTTCCTCGACGCGACCGGCCTGGCCCGGATCGCCAACGCCGTCACCAACCTGGCGGCGCTCGCGGTCTTCTCGGTGCAGGGGGCGCCGCTGTGGACGCTGGGCCTGCTGATGGGGGCCACGAACCTGCTCGGTGGGTGGCTCGGGGCCCGGACGGCCATCGCGCGGGGCTCCGCGTTCGTGCGGGTGGTGTTCCTCGTCGTGGTCGGCGGCCTCGCGGTCCGCCTCGCCTGGGACCTGTTCCTCTGAGGCGCGTCCCCCGCGGGACGGCTCAGCCGCCGGGCAGGGGGAGCGGGGCCCCGCCCCAGGACCACCGGGACCGCTCGGCCTCGGCGAGGGCGGTGACCGCCGCCGCCACCCAGGCCTCCTGGCCGGCGGCGGCGGGGTCGAGCGCCAGGGCCGCGCGGAGCACCACGGCGGTCGCGGTGGTGACCGCGTCCTCCAGTCGCATGGCGAGGGCGGCCGCGGTCTGCGGGCCGTCGACGGGCTGCCCGGCGTCGTCGGTCGGGTAGGTCGCGAGCGCCCCCACCTCGGCGGCGCCCAGCTGCGCGAGCAGCGAGGTCAGGGCCTCGACCCGGCGGGCGTGGTCGAGGCGGGCCCCGCCGGCGTCGTCGGTGCGGTCCGTCGACCAGGCGAGCACCACGCCGTAGGACCAGCGGGCCCGGTGCTCCTGGGCCAGCAGCCGCTGCAGGGCGTCGACCAGGTCAGGGTCGGCCAGGTCGGGGTCGGCGGGGTCGGGGTCGACCAGGTCAGGGTCGGCCAGGTCGGGGTCGGCGGGGTCGGGGTCGACCAGGTCAGGGTCGGCCAGGTCGGGGTCGGCGGGGTCGGGGTCGACCAGGTCAGGGTCGGCCAGGTCGGGGTCGGCGGGGTCGGGGTCGACCAGGTCAGGGTCGGCCAGGTCGGGGTCGGCGGGGTCGGGGTCGACCAGGTCAGGGTCGGCCAGGTCGGGGTCGGCGGGGTCGGGGTCGACCAGGTCAGGGTCGGCCAGGTCGGGGTCGGCGGGGTCGGGGTCGACCAGGTCAGGGTCGGCCAGGTCGGGGTCGGCGGGGCCGGCCAGGTCGGTCGGCCACGCCAGGTCGACCGGTCCGGAACCCCGCAGGGCCGCGGCCTGGGCCGCCCGGGCGGACGCGACGCGGGCGTGCAGCAGGGCCAGGTCCGCGTCGGCGTCGTCGGCGGACCGCTCGGCGGACGCGGCGGCCAGGGCCACCGTCCGGCCCGCCCCCAGCACCGCCGCGGGTCGGGAGGACGGGTCGAGGACCGGCCCGCCCTCGTCGACCGCCACCCGCCCGAGCAGCCCCGACGGGGCGGTCGGTCCGGCCCCCAGCAGCTGACGGTGGGCCTGGTGGACCGCGACGGCGTCGGTGACGGCCGCCGCGCCCCCGTACCGGCCCACCAGCGGTGGTGCCGTGCCGGCCGCGCCCTGGTAGGCCGCGGCGGCGGCGAGCGCACCGCCCAGCACGGCCAGGCGCCGTCGTTCGCGGTCGCTCGGGACGGGCCGGGGCGGCACCGGGCGGTCGCGGTCGAGGCGCACCTCACGGGGGTCGACGTCCAGCAGCGCCTCACGCTGCGGGGCGGAGCAGGCGGCCGTGCCCAGCCCCAGACCGGTCAGCACACCCAGGCGCAGCACCGTGCGCCGCGACGGCGTCCCGGTGGCCCCGCCCGCACGACGGGCGGCGGGGCGGGAGGGGGGCACGGCCCGATGCTGTCAGACGGACCGCCCGGAGGGCCCGGACGCCGCGGCCGGGCGCTCGCGTGGGTCCGTGACCGTCCCGGCCCGGATACTGTGTGGGGCTCCCCACCCACCCCAGAACCGGAGGCCACGACCGTGTCCACGCCCAACGCGCAGCTCGCCGCGCAGCTCGCCGCGCAGCTCGACCCGGTCGTGAGCGGCGCCGGTCTCGTGCTCGAGGACGTGGTCGTCACGGCCGTCGGACGACGACGTCAGGTCCGCGTCGTCGTCGACCTGCCCGAGGACGAGGTGGGCTCGGTCGACCTGGACCGGGTGGCCGGGGTCTCCCGCGCGGTCGGGGACGCCCTGGACACCTCGGACGCGCTCGGGGCCGACCCGTACTCCCTGGAGGTCACCACACCCGGCGTGGACCGGCCCCTGACGCAGCGTCGGCACTGGCTGCGCGCCAGGACACGGCTCGTCCGGGTCGAGCGCGAGGGCGCCGAGCCGCTGACCGGGCGGCTGCTGGAGGTCGGCGACGGCGGAGCCGTCCTGGACGTCGCCGGTGAGCACGTCACCGTGGACTGGGACGGCGTCCGCAAGGGCGTCGTCGAGGTGGAGTTCACCAAGCCGAAGAAGACCGACGAGCACGACGACACCGACGAGCACGACGACACCGACCAGCACGACGACACCGACCAGCACGACGACACCGACCAGCACGACGAGCACGACGAGGCGGAGGAGGCCTGATGGACATCGACCTGCAGGCGCTGCGCCTGATCGAGGCCGAGCGCGAGATCCCGCTGCCGGTCCTGCTCAGCACCATCGAGCAGGCCCTGCTGCTGGCCTACCAGCGCACCGAGGGCTCCGAGCAGCGGGCCAGGATCGAGCTCGACCGCAAGTCCGGTCGGGTCGCGGTGATGGCCCAGGAGGTCGACGAGACCGGGGCCGTGGTCCGCGAGTGGGACGACACCCCGACCGGGTTCGGCCGGGTCGCCGCCGCGACGGCCCGGCAGGTCATCCTGCAGCGGATCCGCGACGCGGAGGACGAGCGCGTCCTGGGCGACTTCCGCGGCAAGGAGGGCGACATCGTCTCCGGCACCGTGCAGCAGGGCCGCGACCCCCGCTACATCCGGGTCCAGCTCGGCGACGTGGAGGGCATCATGCCGCCGGCGGAGCAGGTGCCGGGCGAGGGCCTGAAGCACGGCGAGCGGGTCCGCTGCTACGTGGTGTCGGTGGCCAAGGGCATGAAGGGCCCGCAGATCACGCTGTCGCGCAGCCACCCCAACCTGGTGCGCCGGCTCTTCGCGCTGGAGGTGCCCGAGCTCGGTGACGGCACCGTGGAGATCATGGGCGTCGCCCGCGAGGCCGGGCACCGCTCCAAGGTGGCCGTCATGTCCGGCCGGCCCGGGTTCAACGCCAAGGGCGCGTTCATCGGGCCGATGGGCCAGCGGGTGCGGGCCGTGATGTCCGAGCTGCGGGGCGAGAAGATCGACATCGTCGACTTCGAGGAGGACCCGGCGCGCTACGTGGCGGCGGCGCTCAGCCCGGCCAAGGTGATCTCGTGCGAGGTGGTCGACCCGGTCGCCAAGCAGACCCGGGTCGTCGTCCCGGACTACCAGCTCTCCCTGGCCATCGGCAAGGAGGGGCAGAACGCCCGCCTCGCGGCCCGGCTGACCGGGTGGCGCATCGACATCCGCTCCGACGAGGCCCCCGCGCCGCGTGGTCGGGACTCCGACGACGACCCCGCAGGGCCCGTCGCCCCCTCGTGAGCCCGTCGCGGTCCGGTCGGGCCCGCGACGGCGCTACACTAGTCACGGCCTCGAACGGCGTAGCGGCTCCCCCTGCCACGCGCTCGCAGTCCCCGGACCTCTCGTCCGACGGACCTGTGCGCACGTGCATCGGGTGCCGCCGCACCGCACCGAGGTCCGTCCTCGTCCGGATCGTCGGTCACGAGGTCGAGGGTCGGCTGCTCGCCGTCCCCGACCCCGGAGCCAGCAGCCCCGGACGCGGTGCCTGGGTCCACCGGGACCGAGGGTGCGTGGAGCTGGCCGAACGCCGCAAGGCGTTCGCGCGGGCGCTGCGGCTCCCCGGGCCCGTGGACCCGACCGCGGTCCGCGAGCACCTCGCGGAGCAGGGCGCGACAGGCAAGGCACCAGACTCCAAGGCACCACCACCCAACCGGAAGCGGGTCGACGAGGTATGAGCACCCCATGAGCGCGCTGCCATGAACAGCCCTCGCTAAACCCGGTCCGTGCCTGTCTGGCTGCGGACCAAGACAGGAGAGAAGTGGCAAAGGTCCGCGTGCACGAGCTCGCCAAGGAGCTCGGTCTCACCAGCAAGAACCTGTTGTCCTGGTTGCAGGACAACGGGGAGTACGTCCGTGCGGCGTCCTCGACCATCGAGGCGCCCGTGGTGCGGAAGGTGCGGGAGAACTTCGAGTCCGCCGCCCCCGCCCCCGCGGCCCCGGCCAAGCCGGCGGCCCCCAAGCCTCCTGCTGCGGCCGCACCGGCTGCCGGCGCCCCTGCGGTGCAGGCACCGACCGCCCCCGCAGCCCCGACGACCCCGAAGGCTCCGGTCGCTCGCGCGGCCGAGGCGGCTCCGGCCGCCCCGGCACGAAGCGGCGGTCCCCGACCCGGTCCCCGTCCGCCCGCGCCGGCCGCCCCGGAGGTCCCCGCTGCGGCGGAGGCCCCGGTCGCCCCGACGCCCGAGGTCCCGGCGGTCAAGGCTCCCGAGGCCCCGGCGACCAGGGCTCCTGAGGCCCCGGCGCCCCAGGCCCCGGCCGCCCAGGCCCCCGAGGCCCCGGACGCGCCGGCGCCGGAGGCCCCTGCGGCCGACGACGCCGCACGTCCCGACGACGCCGCACGTCCCGGCGGCGCCCCCCGTCCCGGGGCCCCGCGCCCCGGTGCCACCCCCAACCGTCCGGGCAACAACCCGCTCGCGCCGAGCCAGGGCATGCCTCGGCCCGGTGGTCCGGCGCGCCCCGGCAACAACCCGTTCGCGCCGAGCCAGGGCATGCCTCGGCCCGGTGGTCCGGCGCGCCCCGGCAACAACCCGTTCGCGCCGAGCCAGGGCATGCCTCGGCCCGGTGGTCCGGCGCGCCCCGGCAACAACCCGTTCGCGCCGCGCCAGGGCATGCCCCGGCCCGCCGACCGTGGTGCGGCGGGTCCCGGTGGCCCGCGTCCCAGCCCGTCCGGCATGCCGCCGCGCCCCAACCCCGGCATGATGCCGCCGCGTCCCGCCCCCGGTCGTCCGGGTCCCGGCGGTGCCGCGGGTCGAGGTCGTCCCGGTGCCCCGGGCGGCGCTCCCGGTCGTGGTCGTCCCGGCGGCGCCGGCCCCGGTGGTCCCGGTGGCGCTCCCGGTGGTCCTCCCGGCCGCATGCCCACCAGTGGTGGGTTCGGCAAGGGGTCCCGTGGCCGCGGTGGCACCCAGGGTGCCTTCGGCCGCGGTGGCGGTCGTCCGGTCCGCGCCCGCAAGTCGAAGCGGGCCAAGCGCCAGGAGTTCGACAACATGTCCGCGCCGACGATGGGCGGCTTCGACGTCCCTCGTGGTGACGGCACGACCGTCGTGCGCCTGCGTCGTGGCTCGAGCCTGACCGACTTCGCGGACAAGATCGACGCGAACCCCGGTTCGCTCGTGCGCGTCCTGTTCGGTCTCGGCGAGATGGCCACGGCCACGCAGAGCCTGGACGAGGACACGTTCCTGCTGATCGGCACCGAGCTGGGCTACGACGTCCAGATTGTGTCGCCGGAGGACGAGGACCGCGAGCTGCTCGAGGCGTTCGACATCGACCTGGACGCCGAGGACGAGGACGAGTCCATGATCGCGCGGCCTCCGGTCGTCACGGTCATGGGTCACGTCGACCACGGCAAGACGAAGCTGCTGGACGCGATCCGCTCCACCGACGTGGTGGCGGGGGAGTCCGGTGGCATCACGCAGCACATCGGCGCCTACCAGGTCCGTCACATGCACGAGGACGTCGACCGCGCGATCACCTTCATCGACACCCCGGGCCACGAGGCGTTCACCGCCATGCGTGCCCGAGGCGCGAAGGTGACCGACATCGCGATCCTCGTCGTGGCCGCGGACGACGGCGTGATGCCTCAGACCATCGAGGCGCTCAACCACGCCCAGGCGGCGGACGTGCCGATCGTGGTCGCGGTCAACAAGATCGACCGTGACGGCGCCAACCCCGAGAAGGTCAAGGGTCAGCTGGCGGAGTACGGCCTGCTGGCCGAGGACTTCGGCGGCGACACCATGTTCGTCGAGGTCTCGGCCCTGCAGCGGCTCAACATCGACGAGCTGCTCGACGCCGTCCTGCTCACCGCCGACGCCGCCCTGGACCTGCGGGCGCGCGCCGACAAGGACGCTCGCGGCATCTCGATCGAGGCCAACCTGGACAAGGGTCGCGGCCCCGTCGCGACCATCCTCGTCCAGTCCGGCACGCTGCACGTCGGCGACGCGATCGTCGCCGGGACGGCCTACGGCCGGGTCCGGGCCATGTTCGACGAGCACGGCAACGCGCTCACCGAGGCGCTGCCCGCCCGTCCGATCCAGGTCCTCGGCCTGACCAGCGTCCCCGGCGCCGGCGACACGTTCCTCGTGGCGTCCGACGACCGGACCGCGCGCCAGATCGCCGAGAAGCGTGCGGCCGTCGAGCGCAACGCCATGCTGGCCAAGGCACGCAAGCGCATCACGCTCGAGGACTTCACGCAGGCGCTGCAGGCCGGCAAGGTCGAGACGCTCAACCTGATCCTCAAGGGCGACGTGTCCGGCTCGGTCGAGGCGCTCGAGGAGGCCCTGGTCAAGATCGACGTGGGCGACGACGTCGAGCTGCGCATCATCGACCGCGGCGTCGGGGCCATCACCCGGACCAACGTCATGCTCGCGAGCGCGTCGAACGCCATCGTCATCGGCTTCAACGTGCGCCCCGACGGCCCGGCCACCCAGCTGGCCGAGCGGGAGGGCGTGGACATGCGCTACTACTCGGTCATCTACGCGGCCATCGAGGACGTCGAGAACGGCCTCAAGGGTCTGCTCAAGCCCGAGTACGAAGAGGTCCAGCTCGGTACCGCCGAGATCCGCGAGGTGTTCCGCTCGAGCAAGTTCGGCAACATCGCCGGTGCTCTCGTCCGGTCCGGCCTCATCCGTCGCAACTCCAGCGCGAGGCTCATCCGCGACGGGGTCGTGGTCGGCGACAACCTCAAGATCGAGTCGCTGCGACGGTTCAAGGACGACGCCACCGAGGTCCGCGAGGGCTACGAGTGCGGTATCGGCCTCGGCTCGTTCAACGACATCCGTTCCGACGACGTCGTGGAGACGTTCGAGATGCGGGAGAAGCCGCGCGCCTGACCCACGGCACAGCACCGCAGCACGAGATCAGCACCAGATCAGCACGAAGCAGCAGGAAGCAGCACCGCACCAGAACGACGAGGGCAGGCGCCGTCGGGACCACGTCCCGGCGGCGCCTTCCCGTCCCGGGGCCGGTCGACCCGGCCCGCCCGACCGACGCAGGAGGACCACGACATGGCTGACCCGGCACGCGCGAGGAGGCTGGCTGACCGCATCAAGGTGGTCGTCGCCGAGACCCTCGACAAGCGCATCAAGGACCCCCGCGTCGGCTTCGTGACCCTGACCGACGCCCGGGTCACCAACGACCTGCAGCACGCCACCGTGTTCTGGACCGTCTACGGCGACGACGAGGCCAAGGCCGACACGTCCGCCGCGCTGGAGTCCGCCCGCGGGTTCCTGCGGGCCGAGGTCGGGCGGCAGACCGGCATGCGGCTGACGCCGACGCTGGAGTTCGTCCTGGACGGCGTGCCCGAGACCGCCAGCCGGATCGACGACGTGCTGGCCGCCGCCCGCGCCCGTGACGCCGAGATCGCCGCGGCCGCGCTGCTCGCGGAGCCGGCGGGCGAGGCCGACCCGTACAAGGCGCCGCGCGTCGTGGCCGAGGACGACGAGGACGACGCAGACGACGCAGACGACGCAGACGAGGAGGACGGCGGCTCCGACGAGGGCGAGCGGGTCTGAGCGTGGCCGAGGAGCCGGCGCCCCAGCGGCGCGCCGACCGCGCCGACGTGGAGCCGGTGGGGATCCTCGTCGTGGACAAGCCGCAGGGTGCGTCCAGCCATGACGTGGTCGCCCGGTGCCGCAAGCTGTTCCGGACCCGTCGGGTCGGTCACGCCGGCACGCTGGACCCGATGGCCACCGGGGTCCTGGTGGTCGGGGTGGGGTGGGCGACCAAGCTCCTGACCTACATGGTCGGGCACGACAAGACCTACCTCGCCACCGTCCGCCTCGGCGTCGCCACGGTGACCGACGACGCCGAGGGCGAGGCCGGCGGGGGGGCCGACGCCGGCCACGTCACCCGCGCGGACGTCGAGGCCGCGTGCGCCCCCCTGCGCGGACCCGTCCGGCAGGTGCCGTCCTCCGTCAGCGCCATCAAGGTGGACGGCCGGCGCTCCTACGCCCGCGTCCGCTCGGGCGAGGACGTGGAGCTGGCCTCCCGCCCGGTGACGGTCCACCGGCTGGAGGTGCTGGCGCTGCGGCCCGGCCGCGCGCCCGGGCCGGACGGCGTCGAGCGGGCCGTGCTGGACGTCGACGTGCTGGCCGAGGTGTCGTCGGGGACCTACGTCCGGGCGCTGGCGCGCGACCTGGGCGAGACGCTGGGCGTGGGCGGTCACCTGACCGCGCTGCGCCGGACCCGGTCGGGGCCGTTCGAGCAGTCGGAGGCGTTCGACGTGCCGGGGCGCCGGGTGGGCGAGGAGGTGCTGGACGCGGCCCGGCTCGCGGTCCGGCCGCACCTGCTCGACCTGGTGGGCGCCGCGCGACGCTGCTTCGAGGTGCGAGAGGTCGACCGGGCCACGGCGACCCTGCTGGGTCACGGTCGGCGGCTCCCGGCCTGGGGCCTGGAGCAGGAGCAGGTCGTGGCGGCCGTGGACCCGGACGGCGTGCTCGTCGCGCTGGTCGGCGACGTCGAGGGCCGGGCCCGCCCGGTGCTCGTGGTGCCGCCCCACCTGCGCGGGGCCCCACCGGCCGCGTGAGGCCGCTGCGGTGAGCCGGGGCGGCGACGAGGGCGGGGCGGCGGGCAGGCCGCTGCCGCCGGCGCTGGCGGTGGTGGCGACGGCCGCGGTCGCCCTGCTCCTGACGCTCGTCTGGCTGCTGGTGCCGTGGACGTCTGCGCCGGCCGGGGCGGTGGACCCGACGGCGGGGCTGCCCGGGGGCGTGGCCGAGACGTCGGCGCAGGTGGCGGCCTCGTTGCGGCTCCCGGCGCTGCTGTCGCTGACGGTGGGCCTGCTCACGACGGCCCTGGTGGTGCTGAGCCGCCCCGGCCGGCGGCTGCTGGCCCGGCTGCCGGGGCGCGACGGCAGCAGCGCACGGGTCGCCGGGCAGGTCGTGGTGCAGGTCCTCGCGGTCCTCGGGCTCGTCCTGGTCGCCCGCTGGCCGTTCGGGGTCTGGGCGGAGGCGGTCCGCCGGGACGCCGGCCTGTCGGTGCAGGGCTGGGGCGGCTGGGCCCGTGACCGGCTGGTGTCCGCGGGGTTCGAGGCCGTCGTCCTGACCGTTGTGGTCCTGACCGTGGTGCTGCTGGCCCGGGTGGCCCCGCGCTGGTGGCCGGGCGTGGCCGCCGCGGTGACCGCCACGCTGGTCGTGGTGGTGTCGCTGCTGCACCCCGTGGTCGTGGAACCGGCGCTGGCCGACCTCCGGCCGCTGGCGGACGGGCCGGTGCGTGCGCAGGTCGAGCGGACCGCCGAGCAGGCGGGGGCGCCGGTGGCCGACGTGCTGGTCTCCGACGCCTCCGCCCGCACCACGGCCCTCAACGCCTACGTGTCGGGGCTCGGTCCCACCCGCCGGCTCGTCCTGCAGGACACGCTCCTGGCCACCATGCCGCCGGATCAGGTGCGGGGTGTCGTGGCCCACGAGACCGCGCACGCCGCCGCGCAGGACGTGCTGCGGGGCACCGTGCTCGGTGCGGTCGGGGCGGGCACGGTCGTCCTGCTGCTCGGTTCGGCGGCCGTGGTGCTGGGGTCTCGTCGTGGCGGGCGCGGCGTCGGCGGGACGTCCGCGGCCGGCGTGGTCCTGCTGGCGGTGCTCCTGGTGCAGGTGGCGGCGGCGCCGGCCACGGCGCTTCTCAGCCGGCAGCTCGAGCGGGCCGCCGACGTCCGGGCCGTCGAGCTGACGCAGGACCCGGCCGCCTACGCCGAGGCGATGCGGACGTTGCTGGTGACCAACCGGGCCGACCCGTCGCCACCGGCGGCGTACCAGTGGTGGTTCGGCACGCACCCGAGCGGGGCGGAGCGGGTGGCCCGCGCCGACGCGACGCGGTGGACGACCCCTCCGGGCACCGGCGTCGCCGGCCGGTGACGACGCGAGGGCCTACAGGAGCAGGCGCGCGGCCGCCGTCGCCGCGGCCGCAGCCACGACCACCACCAGGAAGGGGGCGCGGAGCAGCAGGGCCACCGCCGCGGTGCCTAGCCCCACCAGCCGCAGGTCGAGCACGAACCCGTCGGCACCGCCGAGCACCTGGGTCAGGGTGAGGGCGGCGAACATGGCCACGGGCAGCAGGGTCAGGACCCCCCGGACCCGCTCGCCGGAGACCCACCCGCGCGGCACGAACGCGCCGGCCACCTTCTGCAGCAGCAGACCGACGGCGCAGACCCAGACCGCGAGCCAGCTCATCGGCGGGCCCGCGGGCTCAGGCCGAGCAGCGCCACGGCCCCGCCGGCCAGGACGGGGATGCCGGCGGGCGCCACGAACGAGGCGGCCAGCGCGACGACCGCGGCCAGCCCGGCCACCGCCGCGGTGCGCCGCTGCCTCAGGTAGGGCCACAGCAGGGCCAGGAACGCGGCCGGGGCGGCGGCGTCGAGCCCCAGGGCGGCGGGGTCGCCGAGGGCCTGGACGCCGTAGGCACCCAGCACGGTGGTGGCGTTCCAGGTGGCGAACAGCCCGATCCCGGTCGCCCAGAACGCGGCCCTCGCGGCCTGCGGGCCGTGGGGCTCGTGACGGAGCGCCATCGCGGTGGTCTCGTCGATGACCAGCGCCGACGCACCGACCCGGGCCGGTCCCCGCCGGGGCAGCAGGTCCGTCAGCCGGACGGCGTACAGGGTGTTGCGGACCCCGAGCAGCCAGGCGGAGGCCAGCCCGGTGACCGGGGCGCCGCCCGCCGCGGCGACCGCGGCGAACGCGAACTGGGAGCCGCCGGTGAACCCGACCGCCGACAGCACCACGGCCTGCAGCGGCGACAGGCCCGCGGCCACGGCCACCGCGCCGAAGCTGACCCCGTAGACGCCGAGCAGCCCCAGCCCGACGCCGTCGCGCCGGGCGGCCCGGACGGCGTCCGGGGTCGAGACGGGGGTGGGGGTGCTCACGGCAGGCACGGTAGGGGAGACGGCGTCCGCTGTCGGCGGCCATCCACCTGGCGGTGGTCTGCTCGTCAGAGGCGTCGGGCCTGGTCGCGGTCGGTGGCCTGGGGGACGGGTGGGCCGACGTGCCGGGCCAGCCACCGGTCGAGCGGTGCCACCGCGCGCCAGTGCTCGGCCACGACGTCGACGGCGCCGGGTCCGAAGACCCAGTCCTCGAGCTCGTGGTGCCGCGACATGGCGAACCCCTTGTGCCGCAGCAGGTCGATGCGCGGGTGGGCGGGGTCGTACCCGCGGGGGGCCCGCACCAGCGTGTCGCCGGCGGTCGTCCAGCCGTCGTCGCTCAGCCGCGTGACGACCCGCACCAGCGCCCGCCCGGTGCCGTCGTCGGCGACCGCCTCGCGGAACCGGACGACCTGGTCCCGCTCCATCCGCCAGGACCCGCCGCCGACGAGGAGCCCGTCCGCGTCGACGTGCAGGTACAGCGAGCCCCGGCCGTCCGTGCGGTTGACGACGCCGGCGGCGTGCGTCTTGTACGGGGTCTTGTCGTGGGAGAACCGGACGTCGCGGTAGGGGCGGAACATCTTCGTGGCGCCGAACTCCGGCTCCAGCGCGGCGAGCAGGGCGAGCATGGGTGCGCGCACGTGCTCCTCGTACACCGGGCGCTGGTCGGTCCAGTACGCCTTGGAGTTGTCGGCCTCGAGCCCCTCGAAGAACAGGGGCATGCCCTCGCCGAACCCGGTGAAAGGTGCTGTCGTGTCGCTCACCCGGCCACGCTACGGGCGCGGGCGGGGCACCGGCCTCACCGGTCGCCGTCGTCGCCGGTGACGAAGTCGATGAGCTCCTCGACCCGGCCCAGCAGCTCCGGCTCCAGGTCCGTCCACGACCGCACCGTGCCCAGGATCCGGCCCCAGCCGCGCCCGACGTCCTGCGGGGTGTCGTGCGCCCAGCCGAGGTGGGCCAGGACGCCCTCCTTCCACGGCCGGCCGCGGGGCACCACGGGCCAGGCGTCCAGGCCGACCCGCTGCGGCCGGACCGCCTGCCAGACGTCGACGTAGGGGTGACCGACCACCAGGACGTGCTCGCGCAGCGCGGGGGAGCGGGACACCGCCTCGGCCTCGCGCCACTCCTTGCTGCCGGCGACGAGGTGGTCGACGAGGACGCCGATGCGCCGCCCGGGGCCCGGCCGGAAGTCCCGCAGCGCCACGGCCAGGTCGTCCACCCCGTCCAGGGCCTCGACGACGACGCCCTCGACCCGCAGGTCGTGACCCCACACCCGCTCGACCAGCTCGGCGTCGTGGGTGCCCTCGACCAGGATGCGGCTGGCCCGGGCGACGCGGGCCCGCGCCCCGGCGACGGCGACGGACCCGCTGGCGGAGCGGGCCGGGGCGACGGGCCCGGCGGCCGCGGGGCGCGGTCGGACCAGGGTCACCGGGCGGCCCTCCAGCAGGAAGTCCGGCCCCAGCGGGAAGGTCCGGGTCCGCAGCCGGCGGTCCTCGAGGACGACGACGTGCATCCCGCCGACCTTCTCGACCCGCAGGACCGCGCCGCACCAGCCGGTGGTGACCTCCTCGACGACCAGACCGGGGGTCGCCGGGACCTCCTCGACCGGTACGGGCCGGCGCCGGGCGGCGAGGACGTCCCCGGCGTACCGGTCGGGGCCCGGGGCGGCGGCGCCGGTGCGGGCGGGGCGGGATCGGTCGACCGGCGGCCGGACGGTGCGCGTTCGGTCGTGCGGGGGCATGGCGGTCACCGCGCCACGGTAGGCACCCGCCCCCGCCCGCCCCGGCCGGACACGCCCGCGCCGGGTGCGGTCCCTGGGCCCAGCGGTGGTGCGCGACCCGTTCGTCGTCCAGGGCCTACCGCACACCGCCCGACGCGCCGGGGAGCGTTCCCCCCGGCCGGAGGGCGAGCCACGATGACCCATGCTCGAAGACGAGACGGACGTACTCCCGCGCGCCGGTGCGTGGGCGCGGGCCCACCAGCGCTCCCTGGCCGACCCCGACGGGTTCTGGCGCGACGCGGCCACGGCGGTCGAGTGGGACACCGAGCCGGCCCGGGTCCTGGACGACGACGCGGCCCCGCTGTACCGCTGGTTCACCGGAGGGGTCCTCAACACCTGCTTCAACGCCCTCGACCGGCACGTGCGCGACGGGCGGGGCGACCAGCCGGCACTGGTCCACGAGTCCCCGGTGACGGGCACCCGGCGGGTCCTCACCTACGCCGAGCTGCTCGACCAGGTGTCCCGGTTCGCGGGCGTGCTGCGCGGGCTCGGGGTGCAGCGCGGCGACCGGGTGGTGGTGTACCTGCCGATGGTCCCCGAGGCCGCCGTGGTCATGCTCGCCTGCGCCCGGCTGGGGGCGGTGCACTCGGTGGTGTTCGGCGGGTTCGCCCCCGCCGAGCTGGCCGCCCGGATCGACGACGCGCGACCGGTGGTGGTGGTCACGGCCTCCTGCGGCATCGAGCCGAGCCGGGTCATCGCCTACACGCCCATGGTGGACGCCGCGCTGGCCCGGGCCGAGCACCCCCCGGCCCACGTCGTCGTGCTCCAGCGACCGCAGCTGAGGGCCGGGACGACCCCGGGCCGCGACCACGACTGGGACGAGCTGATGGCGACGGCCGAGCCCGTCGACTGCGTGCCGGTGCAGGCGACGGACCCGTTGTACGTCCTGTACACGTCCGGGACGACCGGCCGGCCCAAGGGCATCGTCCGTGACAACGGCGGGCACGCGGTCGCCCTGACCTGGGCCATCAGGAACGTCTTCGACCTGCACCCCGGCGAGACCATGTTCACCGCCAGCGACGTCGGCTGGGTGGTGGGGCACTCGTTCATCGTCTACGCCCCGCTGCTGGTCGGGGCGACGACCGTGATGTACGAGGGCAAGCCGGTCGGCACCCCCGACGCCGGGGCGTTCTGGCGGGTGGTGGAGCAGAACGGCGTGTCGGTCATGTTCACCGCCCCCACCGCGATGCGGGCCGTCCGCAAGGTCGACCCGATGGGTCGGCAGGTGCGGGCCCACGACACCTCGAGCCTGCGGACCCTGTTCCTGGCCGGGGAGCGGCTGGACCCCGACACCTACCACTGGGCCGGGGACGTCCTCGGGGTCCCGGTGGTCGACAACTGGTGGCAGACCGAGACGGGCTGGCCGATCGCCGCCGGGTGCCGCGGTCTGGAGGAGCTGCCCATCAAGCCGGGCTCGCCGTCGGTGCCGGTCCCGGGCTACGACGTGCAGGTGCTCGACGGTCACGGCCGCCCGGTGCCGGCCGGCACCGAGGGCGCCATCTGCCTGCGCCTGCCCATGCCACCCGGCACCCTGCCGACGCTGTGGGGCGACGACCAGCGCTACCTCGACGGCTACCTGTCGACGTTCCCCGGCTACTACCTGACCGGCGACGGCGGGTACCGGGACGCCGACGGCTACCTGTTCGTCATGGGCCGCACCGACGACGTCATCAACGTCGCCGGTCACCGGCTGTCGACCGGGGGCATCGAGGCCGCTCTCGCCGGTCACCCGGCGGTCGCGGAGTGCGCGGTCATCGGGGTGCACGACGAGCTCAAGGGCCAGGTGCCCCGTGCGCTCGTGGTGCTCAAGGCGGGCTCGGAGGACCTCGACCTGGACGTGCTGGTCGCCGAGCTCAAGGCCGTGGTGCGGGGGGAGGTCGGCGGCATCGCGTCGCTGCAGCGGGTGGACGTCGTGGCGGCGCTGCCCAAGACCCGCTCGGGCAAGATCCTGCGGCGGACGATGCGCGAGATGGCCGACGGCAAGCGCCCGACCGTCCCCTCGACCATCGAGGACGTGGCGGTGCTGGAGCAGGTCGAGGGGCTGCTGCGCGGCGCCTGAGGCGCCGCGCGGCGACTCGCCGCGGGTCCCGTCCGGCGGCTCAGGGCTCCACGGGGGACAGGGTGGCCGTGACGGGCTGGCCCGGTCCGTCGACGGCGCCGGGGTCCTGCCCGTCGGCGTCGGGCCCCGGCCGGGTCAGCTCGTCGTAGCGGACCGCCACGACACCGGCGACCACGAACGCGCCGCCCAGCAGCTGCACCGGCAGCGGCAGCTCGCCCAGCAGCAGCCAGGCGAACAGCAGGCTGAACAGCACCTCGGTCAGCCCGACGAAGCCCGCCACCTTGGACCCGAGCCGCCGGGTCGCCGCCACGCCCGAGGCGTAGGCGAACGCGGCGGCGATCAGGCTCAGCCCGACGACCGGGACCCACCACGGGAAGGGGCGCCCGCCGAGGTCGACGTCGGCCGTGGTGACCGTCATCGGCACCAGGCCGACCAGGCCGGCCAGCACGAGCGCCACCCCGCCGACGAGCAGACCGGCCGCCGCCATCACCAGCGGGGGCAGACCGGTGCCCGCCCGGGCGGAGAGCACGAAGAAGGTGGCGAGCCCGAACGCGGCCGCGAGGGCCCAGAGCACGCCCACGCCGTCGACCCGCATGCCGCCCAGCACGTCCAGCACCAGCATCAGCCCGATGACCGCCAGCGCGATGCCGACCACGGTCCACCGGCGCGGCCGCTGGCCGTGGCGCACCCACAGCCACAGCACGACCAGCACCACCCCGAGGTACTCCAGGAGCAGGGCCACCCCGACCGACAGGGTGCTCACCGCGTTGAAGAAGGCCAGCTGGACGGCCGCCACGGCGACGACGCCGTAGGTCAGCAGCAGCACCGCGTTGCGGCGCAGCAGGTGCCAGCGTCCCCGGAGCATCACCAGCGCCGGGCCGAGCAGCACCAGCGCCGCGACGACGATGCGGGCCGTGACGGCCGCGGCCGGGCTCCAGCCGGCCTCCAGCAGCGACTTAGCGAACGGGCCGGAGCTGCCGAAGGCCGCCGCGGAGGCCAGCGCCAGCCAGAGCCCGGACACGAAGTGCTGACGGGGAGCCGGGCCTCCGGTGCTGCGGGCGCGGCTCGACGACGTGGTGGTGGTCATGGGGTTCCTCTGGAGACGAGAAGTAAGGGGTAAACTGTGCGTCGACAGTGACACTAGTGGATCCGACGTCAGGAGTGAAGTGCGATTCGCCCATGACACCGAGGAGGCGCTCATCGGGGCCGCCGCGCTGGTCAACACCCTGGGCCTGCGCACGGGCGAGGACTCCCTCGTCGACCGGCAGACGCTGGACGCGTTCGTCGCGGCGTCCGGGTTCACGGGGAGCCGGGCGGAGGGGGCCGGGGTCGAGCAGGAGCTGGCCGACGTCAGGGCCCTGCGCCTCGAGCTGCACCGGTTGTGGACCTCCGCCTCCACCGACGAGCTGGTCGAGGGCGTGAACCGGATGCTCACCGACGGCGGGGCCCGACCGCAGCTCGTCCGTCACGACGGCTGGGACTGGCACCTGCACGCCACGTCGCCCGACCAGCCGCTGGCGGTGCGGATGGCGGTCGAGGCGGCGATGGCCCTGGTCGACGTGGTCCGCAGCGGGGAGGTCGACCGGCTCAAGGTGTGCGAGGGCGAGGACTGCGACGACGTCCACGTCGACCTGTCCAAGAACCGGTCCCGGCGCTACTGCGAGGCCGGGTGCGGCAACCGGGCCAACGTCGCGGCGTACCGGGCCCGCAAGGCCGCCGAGGGCTGAGCGCCCTCGGGCCGGTGCTCCGGTCGACAGACCGGCCCTAGTCCTGCTCGACCCGCTGCCAGCCCTCGGCCAGGGTGGCCAGCCGGGCCAGCCGACGGCGCTGGCCGAACGCCGACAACCACCCGACGAGCCGCTCCACCAGCCCGGCCGCCGGCCCGTGGACGTCGGCCCGGAACCGGACCACGCACCGGTCGGGGCCGACCGGGCGGACCTCGTGGACGTAGTCCAGGCGGTGGCCCAGCGCGGTGGTGCTCCAGCGGTAGCCGCCGTCGCGCTCGACGTGGGTGACGTTCATCGTGGTCGCCGGGCCGAAGAACGGGCGGACCCGGCCGGTCCAGCCGTCGTGCACGCGACCGCCCGGCGGGCCGACCGACACGACGTGCGGGCTCCAGAGGGGCCAGGCGTCGACGTCGGTCAGCAGGTCGTGCACCCGGGCGGCGGGGGCGGCGACGGTGCGGGCGCTGGAGATGGTCACGGCACGACGGTAGGTGCAGCCGCAGGCGGTATGCCCGGGGTACCCCCGAGGCGGTACCTCCGACCTGCTGCGGGTGGGCACGCCCGGCACCTGGCACCCTGTCGGCGTGCACGTGTGGAGATCGCTGGACGACGTCCCCCGGCTGCCCGGGCCGGCCGTGGTGACCGTCGGCAACTTCGACGGCGTGCACCGGGGTCACGCCGCCGTCCTCCGGCAGGTCACCGACCTGGCCCGGGCGCGCCAGGCCCGCGCCGTGGCCATCACGTTCGAGCCGCACCCGCTGCACGTCCTGCGCCCCGACGTCGCGCCGCCGCTGGTGACGGGCCCGGACCAGCGGGTCGAGCTGCTGGCCCTCACCGGGCTCGACGCCCTGCTGGTGCAGCGCTTCGACCTCGCCCTGGCCGGGCAGAGCCCGCAGGAGTGGGTCGCCGGCACCGTGGTCGGGGCGCTGGGCGCCACGACCGTCGTCATCGGGACCGACGTCCGCTTCGGGCACAAGAACGCCGGGGACCTGGGCACGCTGCGCGAGCTGGGCGAGCGGTACGGCTTCGACGTGGTCGCGCTGTCGGACGTCGAGGCGCCGCAGGGGCGCCGGTGGTCCTCCAGCTGGGTCCGCAGCTGTCTGGCGGTGGGTGACGTCGGCGAGGCCGCCCGGGTGCTCGGACGTCCGCACCGCCTGGACGCCACGGTCGTGCACGGCGACCACCGGGGACGAGAGCTCGGCTACCCGACGGCCAACCTGGGCCCCGACCTGGAGGGCCTGGTCCCGGCCGACGGGGTCTACGCGGGCCGGCTGCGCGTCGTGGGGGAGGGTGGCGGGGCCGCCTGGCCCGCGGCGGTCTCGATCGGCACCAACCCGCAGTTCGACGGCACCGAGCGCCGCGTCGAGGCCCACGTGCTGCCGTGCGACGACCTGGGGCCGGACGACCTCGACCTGTACGGCCGGCGCGTCCGGGTCGAGCTGGTGGAGCGCCTGCGCGACACGCTGCGCTTCGACGACGTGGACGCGCTGCTGACCCAGATGGCCCGCGACGTCGAGGAGGCCCGGGTCGTCCTGGGGGCCCCTGCGCCGCGCGCCCAGCAGCCGCTGGCCGATTAGGGGTGCGGTCCGGCCCGTTGGTACTGTGACGACCGCCGTGAACCGGCCGCGGATCAGCATGCCCGGGTGGAACCGCCCCCGGCGCGCCGCGCAACGACCTCAAGGAGACCGAATGCCCCTCGACTCTGCCACCAAGAAGCAGATCATCGCTGAGTACGGCGAGAACGAGACCGACACCGGTTCGCCGGAGGTCCAGGTCGCGATGCTCACCAAGCGGATCGTCGACCTCACCGCTCACCTCAAGACCCACGACCACGACCACCACACCCGCCGGGGGCTGCTGCTGCTGGTCGGCAAGCGCCGCCGGATGCTGCAGTACCTGCAGCGCACCGACATCGCGCGCTACCGCTCGCTCATCGAGCGTCTCGGTCTGCGTCGCTGACACGCACAGGGCGGTTCCCTCCGGGGGGCCGCCCTTCGCGCATGCGCACCACCCGCTCGAGAACCACCCGCACCACCTGAAGAGCACCACCTGCACGAGCACCACCTGAGAGTGCGCGCACGCAGCGGGAGGCACCGCCGGTGCCGCCCGCGCCGCCCTCTCGCCGACGAGAGCCCCGAGGAACGGGGAGTGCCCCCGACGGGGGCAGAACGGAGAACATCACAGTGGTAGACATCCACACGTCCGAGGCCGTCATCGACAACGGTCGCTTCGGCACCCGCACCATCCGCTTCGAGACGGGTCGCCTGGCCAAGCTGGCCGCCGGCTCCGCCGTCGCGTACCTCGACGACGAGACCATGCTGCTCAGCGCCACGACCGCGAGCAAGAACCCCAAGAGCCACTTCGACTTCTTCCCGCTGACGGTGGACGTCGAGGAGCGCATGTACGCCGCGGGCCAGATCCCCGGCTCCTTCTTCCGCCGCGAGGGCCGTCCCGGCACCGAGGCGATCCTCACCTGCCGCCTCATCGACCGTCCGCTGCGCCCGTCGTTCGTCGACGGCCTGCGCAACGAGATCCAGGTCGTCGTCGACATCCTGTCGCTGAACCCGCAGGACTCCTACGACGTGGTGGCCATCAACGCCGCCTCGTTGTCCACCCAGCTGGCCGGCCTGCCCTTCTCGGGCCCCGTCGCCGGGGTCCGGATCGCGCTGATCGACGGCCAGTGGGTCGCGTTCCCCACCCACGACCAGGTCGAGCAGGGCGTCTTCAGCATGGTCGTCGCCGGCCGCGTCACCGACGCCGACGACGTCGCGATCATGATGGTCGAGGCCGAGGCCACCGACTCCGCGTGGGAGAAGATCTCGATGGGCGCCCAGGCCCCCACCGAGGAGGTCGTCGCCCAGGGGCTCGAGGCGGCCAAGCCGTTCCTCAAGGTCCTCATCACCGCCCAGCAGGAGATCGCCGACAAGGCGGCCAAGCCGACGCGCGACTACCCGCTGTTCCCGGCCTACCAGAGCGACGCGTACGACGCAGTCGCCGCTGCGGCCGAGTCCGACCTGGCCGCCGCGCTCCGCATCGCCGACAAGCTCGAGCGCGAGGCCCGCCTCGACGAGATCAAGGCCGCCACGCTGGCCTCGCTCGGCGAGGGCTTCGAGGGGCGCGAGGGCGAGCTGTCCGCCGCCGTCCGCTCGATCACCAAGAACCTGATCCGCCAGCGGGTCCTCACCGACAAGGTCCGCATCGACGGTCGCGGCCTGGCCGACATCCGCCAGCTCGGCGCCGAGGTCGAGATCCTGCCCCGCGTCCACGGCTCGGCCCTGTTCGAGCGCGGCGACACCCAGATCATGGGCGTCACCACCCTCAACATGCTCAAGCTCGAGCAGAAGATCGACGGCCTGGGCCCGGTGAAGTCCAAGCGGTACTTCCACCACTACAACTTCCCGCCCTTCTCCACCGGCGAGACCGGTCGGGTGGGCACGCCCAAGCGCCGCGAGATCGGCCACGGCATGCTCGCCGAGCGCGCCATCACGCCGGTCCTGCCCAGCCGCGAGGAGTTCCCCTACGCGATCCGCCAGGTCTCCGAGGCCCTCGGGTCCAACGGCTCGACCTCCATGGGTTCGGTCTGCGCGTCGACCATGGCCCTGCTCAACGCCGGTGTGCCGCTGCGCGCCCCGGTCGCCGGCATCGCCATGGGCCTCATCTCCGACACCGTCGACGGCGAGACGACCTACGCGGCGCTCACCGACATCCTCGGCGCCGAGGACGCGTTCGGCGACATGGACTTCAAGGTCGCCGGCACCAAGGAGTTCGTCACGGCGATCCAGCTCGACACCAAGCTCGACGGCATCCCCGCGTCGGTCCTGGCCGCCGCGCTGACCCAGGCCAAGCAGGCCCGCCTGCACATCCTGGACGTCATGGCCGAGGCCATCGACGAGCCCGACGAGATGAGCCCCTTCGCGCCGCGGATCATCACCGTCAAGGTGCCGGTCGACAAGATCGGCGAGGTGATCGGGCCCAAGGGCAAGATCATCAACCAGATCCAGGACGACACCGGCGCCGACATCTCGATCGAGGACGACGGCACCGTCTACATCGGTGCGGTCGACGGCCCCTCGGCCGAGGCCGCCCGCACGGCGATCAACCAGATCGCCAACCCGACCATGCCGGAGGTCGGCGAGCGCTACCTGGGCACGGTCGTCAAGACGACCACGTTCGGCGCGTTCATCGCCCTCATGCCGGGCAAGGACGGCCTGCTGCACATCTCCAAGATGCGTGACCTGGTCGGCGGCAAGCGGGTGGACAACGTCGACGACGTCGTCAGCGTGGGCCAGAAGGTCCAGGTCGAGATCTCCGAGATCGACCAGCGCGGCAAGCTCTCCCTGTCGGTCGTCAACACCGACGGGCCCGACAGCACGAGCGCAGGTGCCGCCGACACCGCTGACGCGGTCCAGTCCGTCGGGTCGCTCGAGGGCTGATGACCCCCGTCGATCTCACGATCGACGACGCGACCGCCGTCGGGAGCGGCCAGCCTGTGCTGGTCGCCTCCGACGGCGGTTCCGTCGTCGCCCGCACCGTCCTGCCGTCCGGGGTCCGTGTCCTCACCGAGTCCATGCCCGGGCTGCGTTCGGCCACGGTGGGCATGTGGGTGGGCGTCGGCTCCCGTGACGAGGCCGACGGCCACCACGGCAGCACCCACTTCCTGGAGCACCTGCTATTCAAGGGCACCGAGCGACGCAGCCCGCTGGAGATCGCCGAGGCGTTCGACGCCGTCGGTGGCGAGGCCAACGCGGCCACCGGCAAGGAGCACACCTGCTACTACGCCCGCGTGATGGCGGGCGACGCGCCGATGGCCATCGACGTCATCACCGACATGGTGACCAGCTCACGCATCGGCGCCGAGGACTTCGAGTCCGAGCGCGAGGTCATCCTCGAGGAGCTGGCGATGGCGGAGGACGACCCGTCCGACGTCGTCCACGAGCGCTTCGCGGAGGCCGTCCTGGCCGACCACCCGCTGGGTCGGCCCATCGGCGGCACGCCGGAGACGATCAAGGGGGTGGGCCGCGACGACGTCGTGGACCACTACCGGCGCCACTACGAGGGCCCGACGCTGGTGATCACGGCCGCCGGGGGGCTGGAGCACGACGAGGTCGTCGAGGCGGTCTCGGCCGAGCTGGACAAGGCCGGCTGGCTGGACCGGGTCGGCACCCCGCGTCACCTGCGGGGCACCGACAGCGTCCGCGAGGCCACGGCGTCCGGGCGCGACGTCGTGGTGCGCCGCGACATCGAGCAGGCGCAGGTCGTCGTGGGCACCACGGCCCTGTCCGCCACCGACGAGCGTCGCTACGTGCTGAGCGTGCTCAACACGGCGCTCGGCGGCGGGATGAGCAGCCGGCTGTTCCAGGAGGTCCGCGAGAAGCGGGGCCTCGCCTACAGCGTCTACTCGTTCAGCGCCAGCTACGCCGACGGCGGCTACATGGGCCTGTACGCCGGCTGCAACCCCGCCAAGGTGGACAAGGTCGTGGACCTGCTGGGGGCGGAGTGGGAGCGCCTGGCCGCCGACGGGCTCGACCCGGGCGAGCTGGAGCGTGCCGTCGGTCAGCTGTCCGGCGGGATGACGCTCGGCCTGGAGGACTCCGGGTCGCGGATGTCGCGCCTCGGCAAGGCCGAGCTCGTCCACCGGGCCTACACCGACCTGGACGAGACGCTGCTGCGGCTGCGCGCGGTCACCGCGGAACAGGTCCAGGACCTGGCGGCCGAGCTGGCCTCACGGCCCCGCAGCCTGGCCGTCGTCGGCCCGTTCGACGCCGACCGCGGCTTCGGCACCGCAGGCCGCTGACGTGCAGGACGTGGTCGTGAGGGACCGACTCGTGCGGGTGAGGGTCGGGGGGAGCCGTCCATGAGCGGGCTGCGGGTGGTGGTGGCCGGAGCCGGCGGCCGGATGGGCCGCGAGGCCTGCGCGGCGGTCCTGGCCGCGGACGACCTGGTGCTCCACGGCCGGGTCGGTCGCGACGACGACCTCGCGGCCGCGCTGCGCGGCGCGGACGTGCTCGTCGACCTGTCGGTGCCGGACGTGTCGCCGGGTCACGTCGCGTCCGCGGTGCAGGCCGGGGTCCACGCGGTCGTCGGCACCACCGGCTGGGACGACGACCGTCTGGCGGCGCTGCGGGAGCAGCTGGGCGGGCGGCCCGACGTCGGCGTGCTCATCGCCCCCAACTTCTCGGTCGGCGCCCTGCTGGTCGCGGACTTCGCCGTCCGGGCCGCCCGGTTCTTCGAGTCGGTGGAGGTGGTGGAGCTGCACCACCCCGACAAGGTCGACGCGCCGTCCGGCACCGCGGTCCGCACCGCCCGTCGGATCGCGGAGGCCCGCCGCCAGGCCGGGATGCCCGACGCTCCGGACGCCACCACCTCGTCGCTGCCGGGGGCGCGGGGGGCCGACGTCGACGGCGTACCGGTGCACGCGGTGCGGCTGCGGGGCCTGGTGGCCCACCAGGAGGTGCTGCTGGGCGGCCCGGGGGAGCACGTCACCCTGCGCCACGACAGCCTGGACCGGTCCTCGTTCATGCCCGGTGTCCTGCTGGGGGTTCGCGAGGTCGCCTCGCACCCCGGGCTGACCGTCGGGCTGGAGCACTGGCTCGACCTGTGAGGGGCACGAAGGTGGTCATCGTCCTGCTCCTGGCGGTGCTGTCGTTCTACCTGCTCGGCCTGCTGGCCCGGGCGGTCGCCGTGGTCTCCGACGGCGGTCTGCTGGGGTGGGTGCTGGCCACCGGGATCGTCGTCATCGTGGTCGTGGGGGCGCTGGCCGTGGCGGCCGAGCTGCGGTTCGGCTTTGCCACCCAGCGGCTCGGGCGCACCCTGGCCGCCGAGGACGCCCTGCCCGGACCGGTGCCCCGCACCGACGCCGGCGGTGTCGACCGCGCGGCCGCGGACGAGGTGTTCGCCCGGCACCGTGCCGAGGTCGAGGCCGACCCGGAGCAGTGGCGGCCGTGGTTCCGTCTCGCCCTGGCCTACGACGGCGCCGGGGACCGACGGCGCGGACGGGCCGCCGCCCGCCACGCCGTCCGGCTGCACCGCGCGGAGCAGCGCGGCCGCTGACCCCGGCCCTGGCCCTGGCCCCGGGCGCGTCAGCCCGACCGGTCGCCCGAGGTCGGCGCCGGGTCGCGCGACGGCCCGGCGGCCATGTCGACCAGCGCCGCGGTCGCCGCCTCCAGCGGGCCCCGCCGGAACACGAGGACCCAGGCGGAGGCGAGCACCAGGGCCGCGGCCGCGTGCGCCGCCCAGAGGGCGACAGGGCTGATGTCGGGGGCGTAGTACGTCACGGCGACGACGTGCGCGGTGTACAGCGTCAACGTCATCGACCCGGCCGCGGCCAGCGGCAGCAGGGCCCATCCGGCCACCGTGCGCGCCAGCAGCAGGAAGACCCCGATCACGAGCAGCGCGGAACCGGTGGTGCCGAGCAGGTCCGGCGGGGTCCCGCTGTGGGGCGTGTCGACCGCCAGCCACCAGAACGAGGACGTGGGGGTGGTGCCGAACCACGGACCGTCGGGACCGCGGCCGGTGAGCGTGTCGGGCTCGGCCAGGGCCGCCCGGGCACCGGCCGTGGCCAGCAGCAGCCTCGACACCAGCCAGGCGCCGACGCCCAGCAGCAGCCCGGCGCCGACGAGGACGACGGCGGTGCGGGCCGTGCGCAGGGCGAGGCGACCGACGGCCGCCCCGACGAGCAGGTACCCGAACCAGCTGAGGACGGGGTAGTACCCCGTGATGAACAGGTCCTGCAACGAGCCCACCGGGTCGACGACGAGGCGGGCGAGGCTCACCTGGACCCCGGGACCGACGAGCTCGGCCGAGCTGCGCACGACGTGGCTGACGAAGGGCGCCACGGTCAGCCAGAGGAGGCCGCCCCCGGCGAGGACCGGCACAGGCAGGCGGAGCAACGGTGCGAGGAGGAGGAAGGCCAGGGCGTAGTACTGCAGGATCACCGCGACCGGCAGCAGCTCCATCGACGCCAGCAGCAGCCCCACGAGGAGGATCACCACCGCGCGGACGGCGGTGCGGGCGAGCATCCGCCGGTAGGGGATGTGCGGGCCGTCGCTGCCGCCGTCGAGCAGGGCCAGCCCGACGCCGGCGAGGACGGCGAACAGCGCCGACGGCCGGCCGTCCACCAGGGGGTAGACCGCCGACGGGTTGCCCTCGAGGTCGTACCGCTCCAGCAGGTGGGCGGCCATCATGCCGAGCAGGGCCAGACCGCGGGCGGCGTCGACCCCGACGAGCCGGCGGGAGCGAGGCAGGGCCGGGAGCGCGCGTGAGGTGGTCGTCGTGGCGGTCACGGGGCGTCGCTCCCGGCGCCGTGGGCGATCCCGTCGGGGGCGTCGTCACCGGCGAGGGAGGCCACCAGGCGGACCTCCGGCCAGACGGACCGGGCGTCGTGCGGGTCGCCGCCCTGCACCGCCCGGCGGCGCCGGGCCCCGTCGGTCTCGAAACCCGCCCCGCGGAAGAAACCGGCCCGGGCGGCGTCGTCCACGTGGACCCACACCTGGACCTCGTCCACGCCGTCCGCCCGGCTGGTGTCCACCACCGCGGCCAGCAGTCGCGAGCCGTGGCCCCGGCGCTGGTGCAGCGGGTCCACCTCGAGCGCCACGATCTCCACGACGTTCGCGGGTGCGTCGGGGGGCGCCTCGCCGGTCTCCGCGGCCGGGGTGGGGGCCGAGGCCACGAAGCCCGCGACGATGCCGTCGCCGATGGCCACGTGCACGCGGTGGCGGCGGGAGGGGGGCGTGGCCACCGCCGGCCGCCACGCCTCCGCCAGCACCGCCGGGGTGAGGGCCGCGACGAGCGGCGCCGGGAGGACCTGCGCGTAGGGACCGGTCCAGGAGGCGGCGTGCACGGCACCGACTGCGTTCAGGTCGGGTTCGCGCGCAGGCCGCACGGAGTTGTCGGCGCCGGGGGCACCGAGCAGGGGGCTCGACATGGGCCGATCGTGCCATGCGGGGGGGAGGAGCAGGAGGGCCCCGACCGCAGCTGCGGTCGGGGCCCTCCTGAGGCGTGCGGTCAGGCCTGGCCGGAGCCGACCTCACGGTTGGACCGTCCCTCGACGGCACCCGGCTCGGGGTGCGTGCCGTCGATGCTGTCGTGGTCGCCGTGGCTGTGAGCCGCGGCCAGGTCGGCGGGGGTGACGGGCTCGACCCGGTCCTCGAAGTAGAACCGCGAGAGACGACGCTGCACGTTGCTGAGCAGGGCCCCCTTGCGCTTGACCCCGTTGGCGTCGGTGGCCGGACCCGGCTCCAGGGGCACGTAGTTCTCGTGCTGGACCAGGGTCCAGCGGTCGTAGTCCGACATCGGGGTGTGGCGCTCGAGCACCTCGCCGCTGTCGAGCCGGTACACCTGCCCGGTCTCGACGCCGTGCAGCACCCGGTCACGGTCACGACGCTGCAGGCCGAGGCAGATGCGCTTGGTGATGAGGAACGCGAGCGGGGGCGCCACGAACATCGCGACCCCGACGAAGCGGGTGATGTCGTTGATCGCCAGGTCGAGGTGCGTGGCGATGATGTCGTTGCCGCCGTTGGCCCACATCAGGCAGTAGAACGTCAGGGCCATGACCCCGATGCCGGTGCGGGTGGGGGCGTTGCGGGGGCGGTCGAGCAGGTGGTGCTCACGCGCGTCACCGGTCGCCAGGCGTTCGATCCACGGGTAGGCGATGAGCAGCGTGGTCAGCAGGCCTGGCAGGACCACCGCCGGGATCAGGATGTTGCCCGACAGGACGTAGCCGAAGATCGTGACCTCGAGCCAGCCCGGCATCACGCGCACCGCACCGTCCAGCCAACCCATGTACCAGTCGGGTTGGGAGCCGGCGGTCACCGGTGACGGGTCGTACGGCCCGTAGGACCACACCGGGTTGATCTGCACGAAGGCCGCCATCAGCGCGATGACGCCGAAGACGATGAAGAAGAACCCGCCCGCCTTGGCGATGTAGACCGGCAGCAGCGGGTAGCCGACCACGTTGCTGTTGGTGCGGCCGGGCCCGGGGTACTGGGTGTGCTTGTGCAGCACCACCAGGAACAGGTGGGCGGCGATCAGCGCCAGGAAGATCGCCGGCAGCAGCAGCACGTGGATGGTGTAGAGCCGCGGGATGAACGCCTCGCCCGGGAACTCCCCGCCGAAGGCGAAGAAGTGGACGTAGGTGCCGATCAGCGGGATCGCCAGGATGATCGCCGCGGCGATCCGGAGGCCCGTGCCCGACAGCAGGTCGTCCGGCAGGGAGTAGCCGGCGAAGCCCTCGAAGATGGCGAGCAGGGCGAGGATCGCACCGATGACCCAGTTCAGCTCGCGGGGCCGGCGGAAGGCGCCGGTGAAGAAGACCCGGGCCATGTGGACGATGGTCGCCGCCACGAAGACCAGGGCGGCCCAGTGGTGGATCTGCCGCATGAGCAGACCGCCGCGGACCTCGAACGACATGTTGATCGTCGAGGCGAGGGACTCCGACACCAGCTTGCCCTGCAGCGGCTCGTAGGGCCCGGAGTACTCGATGAGCGCGACGCTGGGCACGTAGAAGAACGTGAGGAAGACGCCGGTGATCAGGCAGATGACGAAGCTGTAGAGCGTGATCTCGCCCAGCATGAACGACCAGTGGTCGGGGAAGATCTTGCGGGCGTTGGCCTTGATGACCCCGGACAGCCCGAGGCGGGAGTCGGCGAAGCTGCCGAGCTTGGCCGCCGTGCCCTGCGGGGGGGCCGGACGCGGTGCGGGTGCCGTGGTCGCGCTCATCAGGACTCCTCAGTCATCCGGCGCAGGTCCTGCTCGCGCTCCCAGTAGCTGGGACCGACCGGCTCTGCGAATCCGTCCGTCGCCACCAAGTATCCGTCATCGTCCACGTCGATGGGCAGCTGGGGTAGGGGCCGCTTGCCGGGGCCGAAGATGACGGCCGCGTTCTGCGTCACGTCGAACGTCGACTGGTGGCACGGGCAGAGCAGGTGGTGGGTCTGCTGCTCGTACAGGGCCACCGGGCAGCCCATGTGGGTGCAGATCTTGGAGTAGGCCACGATCCCGGCGTAGGCACCCGCGAGGGACTCCTCGGCGAGCTCGTTCGGCTCCAGCCGGATGAGGAGGACGGCGGCCTTGGCCTTCTCGTCGAGGAAGTGGCTGGAATCCTCGATGCCCTCGGGCTGCACGTGGACGACCTCGCCCACGCTCAGGTCGGCGGCCCGGACGGGAACGCCGGTGGGGTCGGTGACCAGACGGGTGCCGGCCTGCCAGATGGTCTCGGCCAGGACGCCCTCGGGGTTGGGCCCGGTGTCCTTGAGCAGGACCACGGCCGGGAGCGGGGCCAGGGCGATGGCCCCCACCAGCGTGTTGCGGATGAGCGGGCGGCGACCGATGCCGGAGTCCTCGATGCCGTTGGCCAGGATCTCGACCGCCTCGGCCTGCTCCTCCGGCGTGCCCTCGATCTGGTGGCGCTCGTCGATCTCCTCGTGGTCGGGCATGAGGGTCTTGGCCCAGTGCACCGCACCGGTCCCGATGCCGAAGAGGGTCAGGAACATCCCGGTGCCGAGCAGGACGTTCGACAGCAGCACCCGACCGCTCTCGGGGTCGTTGCGCAGCGGGACCGCGAAGTAGCCGACGATCGTCAGGACCGTGCCGACGATCGAGAGGAAGAACAGGAACGCGACCTGCCGCTCGGCGCGGCGGGCGGCCGCGACGTCGGTGTCGGCCATGCGGGGCCGGTGCGGCGGCAGGCCCGGGTTGTCGAACCGCTCCGGCAGGCCGGCGCCGCGGGGCCGGACGTCGGTGCCGGTCCCGCCGGTGCCGTGCGCCACGGTCCCGGGGGCGTCGGGCCCGGTCTCCCGGACCGTGCTCACGGACCGGGCGGTGTCGTCGTACGAGTCGCTCATGAAGACTTGGCTCCCAACCACACCGCGCAGGCGATGAGTCCAGTGATCCCGACGACCCAGACGAACAGGCCGTCGCCGACCGGCCCGAGCGAGCCGAGGGACAGCCCGCCCGGCGACGGCTCGTTCTCGACGTAGTCCAGGAAGGTGATGATGTCGTTCTTCTGCTGCGGGGTGAGGGTGTCGTCGCTGAAGACCGGCATCGACTGCGGGCCGGTGACCATGGCCTCGTAGACGTGCACCGGCTCGACGCCGCGCAGGTTGGGGGCGTACTTGCCGCGGGTGAGCGCACCGCCGGAGCCGGCGAAGTTGTGGCACATGGCGCAGTTGACGCGGAACAGCTCCGAGCCCTCGGCGACGTCGCCGTTGGCGGGGTCGAGGAACTCCCCGTCGGGGATGGCCGGGCCGGGACCGAACTCCGAGGCGACGTAGGCCGCCATGGCCCGGGTCTCCTCCAGGGTGAACTGCGGCTCCCGCTTGGCGATCTGGGGGCCGGAGGCCTGGGCCGGCATGCGACCGGTGCCGACCTGGAAGTCCACGCTGGCCGCGCCGACCCCGATCAGGGACGGGCCGGCGGCCTGCCCGTCGGCGTTGACGTAGCCCCCCGCACCGTCGGTGCCGTGGCAGGTGGAGCAGTTGGCGAGGAAGAGCTCCTCGCCCAGGGCGATGTCGTCGACGCCCGTGGCCTCGCTGGCCTGGGCCCCGGTGGGGGAGACGGCGGCGTAGGCCATTCCCGCGACGAGCAGCGCCCCCAGGAGCAGGACGACGAGCGCGAGCGGGTGGCGGCGGTGCCTCAAGACGGCGTTCACGGCGAAAGGCCCCTCAGCTGAAGTAGACGGAGATGAACAGTGCGATCCAGACGACGTCCACGAAGTGCCAGTAGTAGGACGTCACGACCGCAGCGGTCTCCTCGGCGTGGCCGAAGCGCTTGGCGGCGAAGGTGCGGCCGATCACGATCAGGAAGGCCAGCAGGCCACCCGTGACGTGCAGGCCGTGGAACCCGGTCGTCAGGTAGAACGTCGAGCCGAAGGGCGAGGAGCTGATGGTGAGGCCCTCGTGGACGAGCTCGGCGTACTCGTAGACCTGGCCGGACACGAAGATCGCGCCGAGCACGAAGGTGAGGACGTACCACTCCCGCATGCCCCACTGGGACAGCTGGAAGATGCCCCCGGTCCGGGCCGGCTGCAGCCGCTCGGCGGCGAACACGCCGAACTGGCAGGTCACCGAGCTCGACACCAGGATGATGCAGTTCACCGCGGCGAAGGGGATGTTGAGCATCTCCTGGCCCGCGGCGTACTCGTCGGGCCTGATCGAGCCGAGCGTGAAGAACATCGCGAAGAGCGCCGCGAAGAACATCAGCTCGCTCGCGAGCCAGACGATCGTGCCCACGGACGTGAGGTTGGGACGGTTCACCACTGCCGGAGCGCGGGTGCCGACTGCCGTTGCTGCTGCCACGGGGTCAGGTTAACGGGAACCCGGGCAGAACGAGAGACCACCCCCCGGCACGGCGCCGGTCGGAGATCCGTTCCGGCAACGAGCGGGGTGCCCGGTAGATTCCCGGGCATGAGCGCAGCATCCGCCCCCGCCGACCGCGCCGCCGTCCACGGCGGTCCCGCCCCGGCCCCCGCCGGCGAGCCGCGGCTGAGGATCGCCGTGTACAGCGACAAGTCGACGACACGGGACAAGGTCCGTCGGGCCGTGGGCCGCCGCCCCGCCGCCGACCTGCCGCTGGTGCAGCTGGAGGACTACGCCACGCTGCCGGCGCTGCTTCGGGCGGTCGACGCGGGCGGGTTCGAGGTGATCGTGCTGGACGGCGAGGCCGCGCCCGCCGGTGGCCTCGGGGTGTGCCGGCAGCTGCACGACGAGATCTTCGACTGCCCGCCGGTCCTCGTGCTCACCGGGCGGCCCCAGGACGCGTGGCTGGCGGCGTGGTCCAAGGCCGAGGCCGCGGTGCCGCACCCCCTGGACCCGCGCGCCGTCGCGGACGCCGTGGCCACGCTGGCCCGTCGTCGCGCCGGCTCCGCGCCCGCGTGAGCGCGCTGCCGGCGCAGGACAGCACCGAGCAGGTCCCCGCGCCGCCCGGCTGGGCCGGGGTGCTGGAGGCGTTGGCGTCGGGCCAGGACCTCGACCGCGCGCAGACCCGCTGGGCGCTGGACGAGGTGATGCGCGGCGAGGCCGGCGACGCCCGGCTGGCCGGTCTGATGGTGGGGCTGCGCGCCAAGGGCGAGACGGTCGAGGAGGTCAGCGGCCTCGCCGAGGCGATGCTCGCCCACTCGGTGCCGCTCGACGTGCCCGGGCCCGTGCTCGACATCGTGGGCACCGGGGGCGACGGGGCCCGCACCGTCAACGTCTCGACCATGGCCTCCCTGGTCGCGGCGGCCGCGGGGGCGGTCGTGGTCAAGCACGGCAACCGTGCGGCCTCCTCCAGCTGCGGCACCGCCGACGTGCTCGAGGAGCTGGGCCTGGACCTCGGGCTGGAACCGGACGCGGTCGCGGCGAGCGCCCTGACGCACGGGATCACCTTCGCGTTCGCCCCTCGCTTCCACCCGGCCATGCGTCACGTCGGCCCCGTCCGGCGCTCGCTCGGCATCCGCACGGTGTTCAACTCCCTGGGCCCGCTCACCAACCCGGCGCGCCCGGGCGCGATGGCCCTCGGCGTGGCCGACACCCGGCACGCGGGGATCATCGCCGGGGTGCTCGCGTCCCGCGGGACCACGGCCCTGGTGGTGCGCGGGCAGGACGGCCTGGACGAGCTCACCACCACGGCCCCGACCAGCGTCCGCGTGGTGGTGCGGGGCGAGGTGGTCGAGACGGTGCTGGAGGCCGCCGACGTCGGGATGGCGACCTCGACGGTCGCGGACCTGCGCGGCGGGGACTCCGCGGTCAACGCCGCGGTCGTCCGCTCGGTCGTCGGGGGTTCCGAGGGTCCCGTGACCGACGTGGTCGTCCTCAACGCCGCCGCGGGGCTGCTGGCGCTGGAGCTGGCGCAGGGCGGCCGGAGCGCGGCGGACGTGGCCGCGGACCTGCCCGGGGCCCTGGCACCCGGGATCGAGCGGGCGCGGGCGGCGCTGCGTGACGGGGCCGCCGCCGCCGTCCTCACGGACTGGCTGGGCTGACCCGCTCGACGGCCCGACCTCCCGCTCAGCCGTGGTCCCCGGGGACCCGCCACAGCGAGCTGCCGTGCCGGCTCCCGTCCACCAGGTGCAGCTGGGACCACCGGGCGGCGGCCCCCAGGGGCAGCGACCACCCGTGGCCCGACCGCACCAGCCGGGTGCCCGGGGTCTCCAGCCAGCGGACGAGCAGGGCGGTCTCCTCCGGCAGGGCCGCCGGGGCCGGCCCGGTGGGTGGCTGCACGTGCTCGGCCGTGGCGACGAGGGCGTCGATGGTCGGGTGCACCGGCTCGCCCGGCCGGGACACCGCGCTCCCGGCGAGCCGGCCGTGCCGGATGCACACCAGCTCCCAGCCCCCGACCTGACGGGCCCGGGCCGCGACCAGCTCGCCCGTGCCGGTCAGGGCGGCCGCCTGCTGCGCCCGGTCGACCCCGCGCACCAGCGCGGTCAGCCGGTCGCGCTCCCCGGCGGCCTCCTCGTAGCGCTGCTGCTCCGACAGCGACCGCACCCGCCGCATGACGTGGCTGACCAGCGGTGACAGGTCACCGGTGAGGCAGGTCCGCACCTGGGCCACCACGTCGGCGTAGGCCTCGTCCGGTCCTTCGACGCACGGTGCGGCGCAGCGGCCCATGCCGGCCAGCGCGCAGGCCGTGCCACCGCCGCGCCGGGTGATGCGCGGCGTGCAGCGGCGCAGGTCGAAAGCGGTGTGGACCGCGTCGACGGCCTCGCGGGCGCGGGCGCGGGAGGTGAACAACCCGACGTAGGACGCCGCCGGGTGGTCGGGGCCCGGGTTGCTCACCACCGACAGCCGGGGCGCGGGCTCGTCGGTGAGCTTGACCCACACGGCACGGTCCGGCCGGGTCGAGCGTCGGTTGTAGGCCGGCCGGTGCTCGGCGATGAGGCGGACCTCGCGCACGTGCGCCTCGATGGCCGTCGCGCAGGCGACGTGCTCCACGCTGCGGGCGACCGTCACCATCTCGGTCATCCGACGGCGCTTCTCCGAGGCGGTGAAGTAGCTGCGGACCCGGGTCCGGACGTCCACGGAGGACCCGACGTAGAGCACCCGGCCGCCGGCGTCGACGAACCGGTACACCCCCGGGGAGCTGGGCAGGCCCGCCACCAGGTGCCGGCGGGAGCGGCGGCCGTCGTCGGTGCGGCAGAAGTCGAGGAGGTCCTCGACCGTGGTGACGCCCCGCGCCCGCCCGAGCAGGGCGTGCAGGACGTCGACGGTGGCGCGGGCGTCGGCGAGGGCGCGGTGCTCGGGGGTGGTGCCGGCGCGGAAGTACCGGGCCAGCGTGCCGAGCTTGCGGTTGGGGACCTCGTCGTCGGTCACCAGCCGCCGGGCCAGCAGGACCGTGTCGACCACGTCGAACCGCGGCCACGGACGCTGCTGGCGCCGGCAGGCCGCCTTCAGGAACGAGATGTCGAAGCGGGCGTTGTGCGCGACCAGCACGGTGCCCTCGGCGAAGTCGAGGAAGGCGGGCAGCGCCGCACCCATCCGCGGGGCGCCGAGGAGCATACGGTCGGTGATGCCCGTGAGCAGGGCGATCTGCGGCGGGACGGGGCGGCCCGGGTCGACCAGCGTCTGCAGCTCGCCGACGACCTCGCCGCCGCGGACCTTCACCGCGCCGATCTCGGTCACGGCGTCGTCGGCAGGGCTGCCGCCCGTGGTCTCGAGGTCGACCACGCAGAAGGTGGTCTCGTGGAGGGGACGGCCGAGGTCCTCGAAGCTGCCCTGCACCTGCATCGGAACACCCGGTCCCAGCGGTACGGCAGGGGCCCCGACCGGGCGCGTCAGGGGGTGCGTGCTCATGACCGAGACGCTAGGTCGGGGGCCGGACACAAGCGGGCAGGCGCGACGGGGCGCCGGGTTGTGTCCGGGCCCGTCCCTAGCGTCCTGGCCATGCTCATCGACTGCGACACGTGCACGGCCCGTCCCCGCGCCTGCGGCGACTGCGTCGTCACCCACCTGCTGTCCGTCCGTCCCTCCTCCGTCCCCCTCGAGCCGCCCTCGGTGCGGCGCACCACCGACCTCACCGCCTCCGAGGTGGCGGCGGTCGGGGTCCTCGCCGCCGGCGGGCTCGTCCCGCCGCTGCGCCTGGTCACCGACGCCCGCCCGGCCTGACCCGGACGGCGGCAACCGTGTCGTGGTCCCCTCCGGACGGGGTCCGGGCGGTTACCGTGGGCGGGTGGCAGCGCGCAGGCACCGGGCGCTCCCGGACCCCAGGGCGACCCCGACCCCCTCGTCGGTGATCGGACCCGCGGCTGGTCTGGTGGGGCTGCTCCTGCTCGTGGCCCTCATCGCCTCACCCGGGTCGCTGCTGGTCCGGGTCTCCGTCGCCCCGGAGGTCCCCGTCGCCGCCGGCGAGCCCGTCACCCCGTCGGCCCAGGCGGCGCTGCCCCGCGCCGAGCCGGACCTGCGTGCCGCGGACCCCGCTGCCCAGGTGACGGCGAGGCTGGCGGAGCTCCTGGTCCGCCGCGACGTGGCGGTGAGGTCGGGACGGGACGACGGCTGGTCGACGTCCGGGGTGGCCGCGGACGACGACGCGCTCGCGGTCCTCGCCTCGATGCCGGTCACCAGGTTCGAGTCCTCGCTGGTCGCGGGCAGCCTCGAGCCGCTCACCGGCGGGTCCACCGAGGCGGGCTCGACCGGGGCCGGGACCGCCACGGCCGACGACCCCTCGCAGCAGTGGCAGGCGCGGGTCGACACGGTGTACGAGCTGGCCGACGGTCCCGTCGTCGAACGGACGGACTCCGTCGTGCTGGCGCCGGCGGCAGCCCCGGCGACGCCCGGGGAGGACACGAGCGCCGCCCTGGAGGTCGTGTCGTGGACGCCCTACCCCCAGGAGGGCGAGATCGGGACGGCGGCCCCGTGGGACCTGGGTCCGGTGTCGACCACGGTGGGCGAGCGCGCGGTCGTGCTGTCCTGGCACCCGCAGGACGTCCCCGGGGACGACTCGGCCCTGGCCGCGGACAGCTGGGGGGAGCAGGTGGGGTCCTGGGCCGACTCCGGCGCCGTGACGGTCGACTCGTACCTGGGCACGGGCTGGCCCCGGCTGTCGCTGGTGCTGGCCCCGGCCACGGCGGAGCAGTACGCCGAGCTGGTCCCCGGGCCGCGCCCGGCCACCGACGACGTGTTCGCCGCCGTCACCACCGACGTCCGGACCCCCGACGGGGGAGGGGACGTCGTCGTGCTCAACCCGCTGGCCCGGGACGACCTGGTCGACCAGACCTGGCAGGTCACCGTGACCCACGAGCTCGTCCACGTCGCCTCGGGGGCCATCTACGGCGACGAGCAGGACATCTGGCTCGCCGAGGGCTTCGCCGACCTGGTCGGATGGTCCACGGTCGTGCCCGGCGTCGTGGACCGCGACGTCGTGGCCGCCCGCCTGCTCCAACGCGTCGCAGCCGGCACCACGGGTGTCGAGGAGCTGCCGGGGCCCGAGCAGTTCGGGGCGTCCGACGCGGACGTCGTCGGTGACGCGTACGAGGGCGCGTGGCTGGCCGTGCTGCTGCTGGAGGACCAGATCGGCACCGACGCCCTGCTGGACCTGTACGCAACCGCGTCGCAGGGCGAGGGGGCGGCGGGCGCGCGGACCGAACGGGCGCTGGTCGCGGCCACGGGCGAGGGCCGCGACGCCTTCGAGGACCGATGGGGCGAGCACCTGCGCCGCCTCGCAACCGGATGAGCCGACGCCAGGAGCCGAGGGTCCTCGTCGTCACGAACGACTTCCCGCCCCGGGCCGGCGGCATCGAGACCTACGTGGACCGGGTGGTGTCGCACCTGGACCCCGACCGGGTCGTGGTCCACGCCTGCGCCCAGGACGACTCCGACGGCTGGGACCGGACGCTGCCCTACCCGGTGGTCCGTGACCCCGCCCGGCTGCTGCTGCCGGGGCCGGGTCTGGCCGCCCGGGTCCGCGAGACCGCGCGGCAGCACGGGGCCTCGGCCGTCTGGTTCCCCTCGGCGGCGCCGCTGGCCCTGCTGGCCCCGGCGCTGCGCGGTGCCGGTACGACCGGGGTCCAGCGGGTGGTCGCCAGCGCCCACGGTCACGAGGTCTGGTGGGCCCGGCTGCCGCTCAGCCGGACCGCGCTGCGCCGCATCGGCAGCTCGGTCGACGTCCTGACCTTCGACTCCGCCGTGGTGCGGCGACCGATCGCGTCGGCCCTGGGCGCGGCGGCCGCGGCCCGGCTGGTGCAGCTGAGCCCGGCCGTCGACGCGGCCCGCTTCTCGGGCGTGCCTCGGGCGAGGGCCGTGCTGAGCGGTGCGGGTGGCCCGGTCGTGCTCTGCGTCTCCCGCGCGGTGCCCCGCAAGGGCCACGGCCGCCTGCTCGACGTCTGGCCCGACGTGCGGCGCTCGCACCCGTCGGCGCGGCTGGTGCTGGCCGGTTCCGGGCCGGAGCTGGCCCGGTTGCGGTCCCGGGCCGCGGGCATGCCCGGCGTGGAGGTCCTGGGCCGGGTCGCCCACGACGACCTGCCGCGGTTGTACGCCGCGGCGGACGTCTTCGTCCTCCCGGTCGCGGACCGCCTCGGCGGGCTGGTCACCGAGTCCCTGGGCATCGTGCTGCTCGAGGCGGCCGCCGCGGGCCTGCCCGTGGTCTCGGGCCGGGCCGGCGGGACGGTCGAGGCCGTCCTGGACGGTCGCACCGGGCTGCTGCTGGACGCCACCGACCGTGCCGCCCTGCTGGGCGCGGTGGACCGGGTGCTGTCGGACCCGGTCACCTCGGCCGGGTGGGGCGAGGCCGGGCAGGAGTGGGTCGCCCGGGCGTGGACCTGGGACCGGACCGCTCAGCGGCTCAGGTCGTTGCTGGCGGGGGAGCCCGTCCCGCGCTGGTGACCCTGCGCCGTCTCCTCCACGGGGCGGCGGCCGCCGCGGACGGCGAGCAGCAGCCAGACGGCGAGGACGAGGAGCAGCGCGTTGCGGGCGAGCAGCGTGGTCGCGGCCAGCCGGCCGTCGGAGACCAGGCCGCCCCACTGCAGCGGGAACGTCAGGTGCGTGAGGACGACGACCACGGTGACGAGGGGCAGGGTGCGGCGGGCGATCGCGCCGTCGGCGCCGGGCAGCGTGGCCGCCACGACCACGCCGCCGATGAGCCACAGCACGAACTGGGTCGACAGCAGCGGGCTGCTGGCCAGCAGCGCGGTGACGGCCGCGTACCAGCGCAGCGCCGGGGGCCGGTGCCGCGACAGGACCAGGGCGGTGACGACGGCCAGCACCATGACGACGGTGGCGGACCGGGCCAGCACCGCGGCGCCGGGCTCCAGCACCTCGTACGTGCCGTTGACGAAGTCGCCCTGCACCGATGACCCCAGGGCCTGCTGCAGGGTCCACGGCAGGGCCATGACGGACTCCACCTGGATGCCCCGCCCGGACAGGTTGGCCAGGAACGTCCAGGTGTCCTGCAGCAGCAGGGTGGTCAGGGCGGCGACGGCCGAGCCGGTGACCACGGCGCTGATGACCCACCGCGGCCGGTCCAGGAACAGCAGGCCGAGGACGACCGGCCACCCCTTGACGGCGGTGCCGGCGGCGGCGAGGGCACCGGCCAGGACGGGGTGCCGGGCGGCCAGCAGCAGGGCTCCGGCGGCTGCGGCGACCGGGAGCAGGTCCAGGCGGGCCCAGCCGATCAGCCCCAGCAGGGGGACCAGGACCACCCACGCCCAGGCCCCGGCCGGGTGGCCGCCCCGGCGGCACGCGCTCACCAGCAGCAGCAGCACCGCCAGGTCGACGCCCAGCATGGTGAGCACGAAGCCGGGGCCGAACGGACCCGGCAGCGCGTCGACCGTCAGCAGCACGAGCGCGGTGAGCGGCGGGTACATCCACGTGACGCCGTCGGGCATGGACCCCGTGGTGAGGATCTGGTCGGCCCAGAACTCGTAGAGCGCCAGGTCGCCCCAGGCCAACGAGCGGCCGGCGAAGTCGTCGGAGGCGTAGACGAGGGCCATCAGCGCGCGGGCGCTCACCCAGGACAGGACCAGGAGGGCGGCCGAGGCCGCCATCCCGGCCGCCGGCGTCGCCCGGGCGCGTGCGTCGGCGGTCACCGGTCGATTATGGGTGGACCGGAGGACCGGTCAGGACCGGTCGGTCAGGAGGTGCCGGGGGCGCCGGGGCAGGTCGGCAGCGTGATCTCCGAGTTGCCCTCCCTGGCCGCCGAGCCGATCTCGGTGCAGGTCTCCTCGAAGATGCCGGTGACGAAGGTGCCGAAGACGAAGACGATGCCCACGATCAGGGCGGCGATCCCGGCGACGAGCAGGCCGTACTCGACGGCGGAGGCTCCTGAGTCACCGGAGGAGATCACACGACGGAGACGAGCGGACATCAGCGGGGTCCTTTCAAGGTGGGGTCGGGGATGACGACTCCCGATAACTGCGCAGGTACACAGGATGGGTGCTGCGCTGGGCCGTTCGGTATCGGTGGACCGGACCTACCTGGCATCCTCCGTTCGGAGGATGCCTGCCCTCAGTCCTTGCCGTCGCCGGGGGTCAGCAGACCCAGCCGGACGGCCGTCATGACGGCCTGGGCGCGGTTGGCGGCGCCCAGCTTGTCGTAGATCTTGCCGATGTGGGTCTTGATCGTCGACTCGCTGATGAACAGCCGGCGGCCGATCTGACCGGCCGACAGGCCGTCGGCGAGCAGCACCAGGACCTCGGTCTCGCGCGGGGACAGGGACGGGCCGGCCGGCGTCGACAACCGACGCTGCATGGCTCCGGCCAGGTCGGCGGCCGAGAACGAGCTGGGCGAGGCCACCGCGTGGCGGGCGGCGGCGACCACGTCGTCGCTGGGGGCGTCCTTGTTGACGAACGCGCTGGCACCGGCCTCCAGGGCGCCCAGCAGGTGCTCGTCGCCGGAGTACATGGTGAGGACCACGATGCCGATGTCCGGCCTGGTGCGGCGGACGGCCGCGGCCAGGTCGATGCCGCTGCCGTCGGGCAGCCGCACGTCGGTCACGAGCACGTCCGGGGACTGCTCGGCCACCAGGGCGTGACCCGCGGCCACCGAGCCGGCCTCGCCGACCACCACGAAGTCGCCCGCGCGCTCGAAGGCCCGGCGCAGGCCCTGGCGGATCAGCTCGTGGTCGTCGACCAGCACGACGCTGCGCCCCGGTGCCGCGTCGTGGTCGTCCGTCCTGCGCCGCGGTGCAGCGGCTGCGTCCCCAGTCATGGTGTGCCCGTCTCCTCGTCCCAGTCCCCGATGCTGATCTCTACCACGGTGCCGCCGCCCGGACGAGCCAGCACGAGGAGGTCACCGCCGATGCGTCGGGCCCGCTCCTGCATGCCGCGCATGCCCATGGACTGCGGACCGGCGGGCTGGAGCCCCACGCCGTCGTCGGCGATCCGCAGCCACGCCCTCGGTGCGTCCACCGTGCACTCGACCCACAGGTTGTTGGCCTGCGCGTGCTTGCGCACGTTCGTCACGGCCTCCTGGGCCACCCGCAGCAGCTCGACCTCGACCCCGACGGGCAGTCGCGGGCCGTGCTCGTCCAGCACGGTGTGCACGACCAGATCGCTCTGCTGGCCGATGCGCTGGACGTGCTCGCTCAGCGCCGTCCCCAGGCCGATCTCGTCGTCCACGCCCGAGCGGAGGTCGAAGATGCTGAGCCGCAGCTCACCGGTGACCCGGCGGACGTGGTCGCGGACGTCCTCGACCTCGCGGGCCGCATCGCCCGGCACCCGCTCGGCGAGGTCGTCGAGGAGGTAGCCGACGCTGGCCAGCTCCTGGGCGATCCCGTCGTGGATCTCACGGGCCAGGCGCAGCCGTTCGTCCACGGTCGCCAGCCGGCGCACCTCGTCGAAGGTCAGGGCGGCCGCGAGGCGGGGCCCCGCGTCGGAGACCGCGCGCTCCACCGTCGCCACGTCCGGGCGGGTCAGGCCCGTCGAGCGGACGGTGAGGACGGCGACGACCCGGGTGCCCATCCGGACCGGGAACGCCTCCCGCTGCAACCCGTCGTGGCTGTCGGACTCCCGGCGACCGGACTGCCACGCGCGCAGGGTCGTCTCGTCGACGTCGGTGGCGTCGTCGGCGGCCGTCGGGCCCGAGGCCACGAGCGGTGCGAGCCGGCCCTCGGTCGTGCTGACGGCCAGCGTGCGGCGGCCGTCGGGGTGCAGCTGGGCCACCTCCTCCAGCAGGGCGTTGCCGAGGGTCACCGGGTCGAGCCCCAGGCTCAGGTCGCGGGCGAGCTCCTGCAGCTCGCTGAGCAGCCGGAACGCGTCGGCGTAGGCGCCGTCGCCCGCCCCCTGCGTCTGCAGGGTCAGCCGGCGCACCCAGCCGCCGATGAGACCGGTCGCCACCAGGACGAAGGTCCACAGCAGCGGGTCGCCCAGGGGGAACGCCCCGTTGCCGCTCGGGGGGGCGCTGAGGACGGCCAGCACCCAGCTGGCCCCGCCGACCGTCGCGGCCCCCGCGCCCAGGGCGAGCCCGCCCCGCTGGCCGGCGGCGAACGCCGGGATCAGCATCAGGGGGACGAACGACGGCCCGAGCGTGCCGATGCTGCCGATGACGAAACCCAGGGCGCTGATCTCGGCGAACGACTGCAGCAGCCGCGCGTTGGGTCCGGGCAGCGGCAGCGCGCCCAGGGCGATGACGACCAGCAGCGTGAGGGCCGGGCCCAGGACGACGGTCGGGTCGGCCCGGTTCAGGTCCAGGGTGACGAAGGCCACCAGCACGGTGGCGACGAGCAGCACCGCGCGCAGCACGAGGGGGAGGAGCGGTCCGTCGACGAGCTGCTGACCCTTCACCCGGACACCGTTCCACAGCCGGGCGGGGCCCCCGGGCAGGCTCGCACGGGCCTACAGCCCACGGAAGGCGAAGTAGGCCTGGATGGCACCGGGGCCGATCACGACGACGAACAGCGCCGGGAGGACCCCGAAGATGAGCGGGAACAGGATCTTGACCGGTACCCGCTGCGCGGCCTCCTCGGCCCGCTGACCGCGCCGGGTGCGCATCTCCCGCGCCTGGACGCGGAGCACGCCGGCGATGGGGACGCCGTAGGAGTCCGCCTGCACCATCGCGCTGACGAACGAGCGCAGGTCGTCGACGTCGGTGCGTTCGCCGAGGCCGCGCAGGGCGTCGGCCCGGCCGGTGCCGATCTGCATCTCCTGCAGCACCCGCGACAGCTCCTGGCCCAGCGGGCCGGAGGAGTTGCGGGACACCTGCGCCAGCGCGGCGTCGAACCCCAGGCCCGACTCGACCGAGATCGTCAGCAGGTCGAGGGCGTCCGGCAGCTCCTTGAGCACGGCCTCGGACCGGTCGTAGGCCAGCTGGTAGATGATGAGGGACGGGACCACCCAACCGGCCGCGACGGCGACGGCGATGATCCCGACCGCCTGCAGCAGGTCCGGCCCCACGACCGCGCACACCGCCAGGCTGACGCTGCCCAGGACGAACGCCAGGAGCACCCGCAGCGACGCCACCCGGTCCACGTCCCAGGCCGGCGGGTTGCCGGCCAGGTCCAGGCGGGCCTGGACGCGCGTCAGCTGCTCGCGAGGCGTCAGCCGGCGGCCGATCCGCGTGACGGTGTGCATCAGCGGGTCCAGGACGCGCTCGGTGACGGGCCGCTGAAGCTCCCGCTCGCGGGCGGACCGGGGTGCGGCGTGCACCCGCGCCAGCGCCGCCAGGGACCGGGGCACACCGCTGCGCCGACCCACCACGGGGACGACGAGCACCACGACCAGGGTGAGCAGGCCGGCAGCGACCATCACCAGCCCGGCGACGAGCAGCAGCACCGGGGGCACCACGGCGGGGCCGACCCCGAGCAGCGTCGACGTCTCGACGGCCGCGTCAGACATCGACCTTCACCGCCCAGCGCAGGCCGAGGACGCCGACCCCGAACAGCACGCCGCCCAGGGCCAGCAGCGCCAGGCCGAGATCGGTCTGCACCAGCGGCAGGAGGTAGTCCGGCCGGGTGAGGAGCAGGTAGCCCGTGAACACCACCGGCAGCAGCCCGATGATCCACGCCGACAGCCGGCCCTCGGCGGACAGGACGTCCACCTGCCGCCGCAGCCGTGAGCGCTCGCGCAGCGTGGCCCCCACCGTGTCGAGGATCTCGGACAGGTTGCCCCCGACCTCGTTGTGGATCCGGATGGCCATCACGACCCAGGCGAAGTCCTGGCTCTGCATCCGGTCGGCGATGCCCTGGAGCGCGTCGTCGACCGTCACCCCGAGCCGGGCCTCCACCAGGGCCCGGTGGAACTCGGATCGCATGGGCTCCTGGCCCTCCTTGACCACGGCCTCGAGGGCCTGGCTGACGGAGTAGCCGGCGCGCAGCCCGGACGCGACGAGGCCCAGGGTCTCCGGCAGCAGGCGCAGGAACTCCCCGCGCCGCCGGCTGCCGCGCAGCGACAGGTACACGACCGGTCCCACCGCACCCAGGACGACGCCGACGAGCAGCGCCGGCAGCCGCACCCCGGACACCAGCAGGAGCAGCAGCCCCGCGGCGACGGCGATCCCCACCTGCAGCACGACCCACTCCGCGGGCCGCAGCGGGACGTCGGCGACCTCGAGCCTGCGGCTCAGCCCGGCCAGGCCGCCGCGCCGCTCGACCACCCGGTCGGCCAGCTGGACCGCCGAGCGGGCGACCGCGTTGTCGCCGAGGCGGGTCACCTGGTCGACGGGCGCCGGGTCCCCGCCCGCGGCGCGCGCCCCGCCGAGGGTGTAGTACGACAGCTGCCGCTGCCGCTGCGCCTCCGGGCGGTCCCGCCGCCGGCCCAGGCTGACGAGCACGACCACGATGGTGGCGAGGGCGAGGAACAGCCCGGCCAGCCCGGCCCACACCACCGGTCCGCCGAGCGACACCTCCACCGCCGGGACGTCCCGCAGCGGCGGGGCGGCGACCTCGCTGGGCTCCGCCGCGGGCTCGGACGGCTCCTCGGTCTCGGGTGCGGTGTCGACCAGCGTGGCGAACGCCTGGTCGGTCAGGGTCAACTCCCCCGTCCCGACGCTCAGCCGGACGTTGCCCCGGCGTCCCGCGAGCTCGGGCGGCACCTGGGCGGTGACCTCGAGCTCGGTGGCGAAGCTCGTCGCGGCGACGTCGAAGGCGGCGTCCAGGTCGTCGCCCTCGGCCGCGTCGACCAGCTGGCCCCGTCCCGCGGTGGCCAGGGCCTGCAGGGCCTCACGAGGGGCGCCCTCCCGGAAGCCGATCGCCGTCAGCTCGGCGCCGGAGGCCTGGACCGCGGCCACCGCGTCCTCCAGCGAGGCCACGCTGCCGGGCCCGCCGTCGGGACCCTCGTCCTCCCCGTCGGTCAGCAGCACCACCCGACGGGACCCGTCCGGGGGCAGCATCTCGGTGGCCGTCACCACGGCGTCGTGCAGACCGGTCGCGTTCGCGAGCTCGAGGGCGGCGAGCTGGTCCCGGACCGCCTCCCGGTCCGTGGTCGGCTGGACCCGCGCCACCGGGGGGGCCTCGAAGGTGACGAGCCCGACCGCGACCTCGGGCGGCACGGTGGCCAGGAAGACGTCGACGGCGTCGCGGACGTCCTCCAGGCCCTCGTCCTGCAACGACCCGGACACGTCGACCGCCAGGACGGCGGTCTGCCGGGGCACGACGACGCTCTCGGCCACGGGCGTCTGGTCGCTCTCCAGCGGCACGGCGTCGCCGCCGGACGGCTCGAAGGCCACGTCCACGGCCGCCTGCGACAGGTCGGTGCCCTCCGGCAGGCCCGAGGAGGTGACGATGAACCGCAGGTCGGAACCGGTGGCCCCGATGTCGGTGATCCGGACGACCGGCTGGTTGCCGTCCTCCGGCGGGGCCGCCCCGGCCGGCGCGGCCCCGAGGAGGGACGCGACGAGCAGGCCGCCGAGCGCGACCAGCGCGGACCTGGCGGCGCGCCCGGCGGGCAGGCCCACGGTCACGGCGAGCCGCCGGCCGCCGCGGCGAACATCCGTGGGTCGACGGCGAACCCGGCGGCCGCGAGCTCGTCGGCGAACCCCGGCCGGTGACCGGTCGCCCGCAGCCGCCCGACGGGTCGTCCCTCGGGGTCCAGGCCGGCCGCGCGGTCGAAGACGAACAGGTCGGTCAGCGTCACCTCGTCGCCGGCGAGCCGTCCGACCTCGGTCACGTGGGTGATGCGCCGGCCCCCGTCGCGGAACCGGGTCTGGTGGACGATCAGGTCGACGGCGCTGGCCACCTGCTCCCGGATGGCGCGCATCGGCAGGTCGATCCCGGCCAGCAGGACCATCGTCTCCAGGCGGGCCAGGGAGTCGCGGGGGCTGTTGGCGTGCACGGTCGAGATCGAGCCGTCGTGCCCGGTGTTCATGGCCTGCAGCATGTCGAGGGCGGCCGCGTCGCGGACCTCCCCGACGACGATCCGGTCGGGTCGCATCCGCAGGGCGTTGCGGACCAGGTCGCGGATGCGGACCTCGCCGCGGCCCTCGATGTTGGGCGGGCGCGATTCCAGCCGCAGCACGTGCTGCTGGTGCAGCTGGAGCTCGGCGGCGTCCTCGATGGTGATGATGCGCTCGTCGTCGGGGATGAACGCGCTGAGCACGTTGAGCGTCGTGGTCTTCCCGGCCCCCGTGCCCCCGGACACAATGATGTTCAGCTTGGCGCCGACGCACGCCCGCAGCAGGAGGGCCACGTCGGCGGGGATGCTGCCGAAGGCGACCAGGTCGTCCACCGTCAGCGGCTCGCTCGCGAACTTGCGGACCGTCAGCAGGGACCCGTCCACGGCCAGCGGCGGGATGATCGCGTTGACGCGGCTGCCGTCCGGCAGCCGGGCGTCGACCATGGGCGTGGACTCGTCCACCCGGCGCCCCACCCGGCCGACGATCTTGTCGATGGTGCGTCGCAGGTGCGCCTCGTCGGCGAACCGGGCGGCCACCTCGTGCAGCCGGCCGTCCTTCTCGACGTAGACCAGGTCCGGGCCGTTCACCATGATCTCGGTGACGTCGGGGTCGCGCAGCAGGGGCTCGATCGGTCCGTAGCCCAGGATGTCGTCGGCGATCTCCTGGCTGAGCCGGATCCGGTCCGCGGCCGTGAGGGGGGTGTCGCCGCCGGCGAGGACGTCCACGAGCGTCCGGCGGACCCGTTGCTCCAGCTCGGCGGCCGTCAGGGTGGCCTCGTACAGCTGGGGACCGAGGGCGGCCAGCAGCGCGCGGTGGACCTCGCGCCGCAGGTCGGCGAACGGGTCGTGACGCTCGGAGCGCCGCATCCGGTTGCCGGGGTCGAGGGGGCGGGAGCTGGGGGGCGGCTGCTGGTTGGCGCGGGCGGCGGCGAGGCGGTCGGCGAGGCTCATCGGGCGTCCCCCTCAGGCGCGGTGGCGCCGACGGAGGAAGCCCCGCCGGTCCCCGCGCACCTGCTCGGGGACGGTCGCAGGGGTGACCCCGGCGATGTCGTCCTCCGCGAACTGCCGGATCGCGACGCTGACGGGGTGCTTCGGGTCGTCGAGCACGATGGGGACGCCGCGGTTGATGGAGGCGGGGACGTCCCGGCTGCTGGGGACCTGGGCGGTGATGCCGGTCCGCAGGGTCTTCTCGACCTCGCTGATGGACAGGCCGACCTTGGAGTCGGAGCGGTTGAGCACGATGCGCCAGCGCTCGCGGGGGTAGCTGAGCAGGTCCAGCGTCTCCAGCGTCAGCTTGAGGTTCTTCAGCGCGGGGATGTCGAGGGTGGCCAGCAGGACGATGGAGTCGGACAGGTCGAACGCGGCGAGGACCTGGTCGTCGAAGGCCGGCGGGGTGTCGACGACGACGAAGTCGAAGTTCTCCCGCAGCAGCTCCAGGATGCGGGTGACCAGGGCGGCGGGGATGCCGTCCGCGGCCCCGGGCTCGACCGGGGCCACCAGGGTCGTGAGCCCGGGGGAGTGCGGCGTCAGCAGCGTCTGCAGCGCGGCGAAGTCGAGGTCGTCGACCCCCATCGGCATGGCGTCGGCGATGGTGCGGACGGGGAACAGCTGCAGGGCGATGGCGACGTCGCCGAAGGCCAGGTCGAGGTCGACGACGACGACGCGGCGGCGTCCGCCGTCGGCCAGGGCGGCCCCCATGTTGGTCGAGATGGTGGTCTTGCCGCAGCCGCCCTTGGCCGAGAAGACCGTGACCACCTGCCCCAGCCCGCTGTGCGCGGCGGGCTCGCCCCGCCGCAGCAGCGCGGCCCCCAGCTCGTCGCTGCGCCGTACGGCCTCGACGAGCCCGGCGGTGTCGTCGGCCGGGACCACCTCACGGACCCCGGCCCGCAGGGCCTCGGCCAGGACGGGGGCGTCGACGGTGCCCCGCTGCAGCACGATGCCGACCTCGGGCCGGGTGACGCGCAGCTCGCCGGCCAGGGCCAGGGCGTCACGCAGGGCCACGTGGGGGCCGAGCACGACGGTGCGGGGTCCGTGCTGGCCCTGCAGCGTCGCGGTGACGTCCGGGACGGAGGTCAGCAGCAGCAGGTCCGGTCGTAGCGCCTCGGCCGAGGCGGACGGGTCGACGGCGAGGGTCACGGGGCCCCCTGGAACAGCGACCCGGCGGTGGTCCCGTCGCTGCGGGTCACGGCCGACTCGTCCGTGCCCTCGGTCAGCAGACCCAGGTACAGCGAGCCCAGGGACTGCCCGAGGATCAGCCGCTCGGCGTCCGCCTGGAGCACCGACACCGTGACCAGCGCCTGGCTGACGTCGTCGCCAGGCTGGGCGTCGGGCGCCGTCCGGGACCCGACGCCCACGACGCGGACCTCCGGCAGGAGCAGCTGGGTGGTGGCCACACCGGGGCCCGTGACGCCCTCGGCGTCGGTGGTGGCGGCCTGCCGGGTGAGGAACACCGCGACCAGGGCACCGGGCTCGACGAACCGGGCGACCCGGTTGGGGTCCTCCAGCGGGATGGTGATGGCCATCTGCTGCGGGCCGATCTCCAGCTCGTCCGAGGCCGCCGGGTCCACGAGCCGGCCGCGCACCAGGACCTCGCCGGGGAGGATGTCGGTGGACGTCACGAGCTCTCCGACGTCCTCGATCCCCTCGAGGTACCCGGGGGGCAGCGCGTCGAACGGCCGGGCCGTGAGCTCGAGGGAGCCGTCGGTCACCGCCTGGGCGACCGTGGTCCCCTCGGGGACGTCGTCCGAGGCCACGAGCACCGACACCGGGTCCAGCTCTGCGCGGGCGCTCTCGACCGTGCTCTGCGCGTACAGGAACACCAGCACCGCACCGAGCACGGCCACCAGCAGGGCAGCGACGAGCACGATCACCCGACCGACCATCTGGGTCCCCGCTTCCTGAGCTCGGACGTGCCGTCGTCGACGGCCCCGCACCACCCTATGCGTGCGAGCAGGCCGCGGCGCAGACCGCGCGCCCCTCGCTCCCGCCGTGGGCCGGGGCCCCGCCGGACGGCGGCAGCCCTCACGGGTCGCCGCCGGGGGTCGGTGCGCCCACCGGGCGGGTGAGGACCAGGGTGCGGGGACGCTCCGCGTCGGTGTCGAGGACCAGCCGTGGCAGGGCCTCCAGCGGGAAGACGAACGCCGGCAGCGTGCCGTCCGGCTCGAGCCCGACGGCGAACGCCCCGCGCAGCCGCAGGACCGGGACGAACCCGCCCGTCTCGTCCGCGCCCTCCAGGACGAGCTCCGGCACCACGAAGAACCGGGGGTCGGCCAGCATCGACTCGTCCAGGCTCGGGATCGCCCCGGGCCCGCCCACCGCGTCGAGCACGTCGTCACGGTCCCGGCCCTCCAGCAGGTAGCACGCGGCGACGGTCTCCCACGCGGTCGCGTCGGCCGGGGCCGTCCGGCAGCGCGCGAACGTCGGGTCGGCGGACAGGCGTCGTTCCAGGGTCGCCCTCACCACCGACACGTCGACCAGCGGGCGGACGTCCACGCAGCTGGGGGTGCCGGTGGCCAGGGGCTCGTCGGGCACGGCGCCGGGGGGCGCTCCGATCTCGCAGCGGGCGTCCGGGTCGTCCGGGTCGGCCGACCCGAGCGCCACGACGGCGTGGTCGATCCCGTCGCGCAGGTTGAGCAGCAGCCGCGCGTCACCGGTCTCGCCGCTCTGCACGGGGGAGTCGAGCACACCCAGGCCCCCGTCACGCACCGCGGCGCAGCCCGGGACAGGTGCCTGCAGCGCGGCGGCGCGCGGCAGCACCCGGGGCTGCACCTGGGGTCGAGGGGTGACGTCGCCCGCGGGTTCCCCGGGGGGGCCGGCGGAGGCCGGCGGCCCGGTCGACGGCGGCGGTGACGGCGACGGAGGGTCGGTCGAGGGGGGTGGTGAGGCCTCCGTCGAGGGGGGTGGCGACGCCTCGGTCGAGGGGGGTGGAGAGGCCTCGGTCGACGACGGTGGCGAGGGTGGTGCCGAGGACGGCGGAGGTGATGGTGGTGCCGAGGACGGCGGGGGTGACGGCTCCGGCGGCGGCGGCGGTGCGGCCCTCGTGACCAGGAACGCCTCGCCCGGACAGCCCTGCGGCAGGACGAGCGGCAGCAGGTCCGGCTCGGCCAGGCTGACCCGGGCGACCGCGCTCACGGACGTGCGGCCGATGCCGGACCCCTCCTGGAACAGGTCGAGCACCCCGGCGAACACGAACGGCACCCTGCGGGGCGGGGTGCTCACCTGCACCGAGGCCCCGGCGGTGCTGCAGTCCGGGCGGGTCGAGGGCAGCGTCGCCGGGGGCGGCGGCGGGGTCGCGGGGTCTCCGTCTGCGTCCCGCGGGTCGGCGGCGTAGACCCGGACCACCGGGGCCGCCTCGTCCGCCGACCGGGTCCCGCCGGTGTCCAGCAGCGACCGGCGGGCCGCGTCCACCGCGCCGCAGGCGTCGGGCAGGGCCTGGGCGGCGGCGAAGGCGGCCGCGTCGGCCCGGCTCTGCGCCACGGCGCGCTGGGCGTACAGGTTGGTCAGGTCGACGGCCAGCGCGGCGACGGCGAGCAGCAGCAGGGACACCAGGGCGAACACGACAGAGGTCGCCCCGCGGTCGTCCCGCCAGAGCAAGGGCGAGCGCGGGGCCACCGCGCTCACGTGGCGTCCGGCTGCCAGAGGCAGCTCGGCTGGGGCTCGACGTCGAGGCGTTCGTAGCGGACCACGGTCTGCTCGGCGAAGTCGCCGACGGGGAAGGGGATGACGCCCACCGCGGTGGGGTCCCAGACCACGGTGACCGTCTCCTGGTCACCGCGACGGGTCGGGCCCGTCCGGGCGGGGTCGGTCGGGTCCACGCGGACCCGGCTCACCGCGGCGCCGTTGCCGAGGCCCTCCACCTGCTCCGCGACCTGGGTACCCCACTGCTCGCAGTCCTGGCGCAGCGACGCCTCGCGCCCGGCCTGGTTGGCCACCGAGGCCACCGACGTCGCCTGGAGGAAGTAGAAGCCGTACTGGATGATCCCGAAGATCAGGGTGAACAGCACGACGGAGATCAGCGCGAACTCGACGGCGGCCGCACCGCGGTCCGACCGCGTCACCACTCGTCCCATCCCACCGTCTCCCTCAGCGCCGACACCTGCCCGCCGGGCGGGGCGAACCCTCCCGGACCGTCACATCCTGTCGCACCCGGCCCCGCTCGTCAGCAACCGGGGACGGTCGTTCGACCACGGTCGGTGACGGGGACCCGACGCGGAGCCCGTTCAGCCGCCGGTGACCCCGGAGACCATCCGGGCGCGGGTGCCCTGGTCCGCGTGCTCGGCGAACGTGCGACGCAGCCGCAGCAGGCTGGGCGACAGCAGCACGCTGCCCACCGCGAGGACCAGCAGGGCCCCGCCGGTGACCGCGGCCGTCGTCAGCAGCAGCGCCCCGAGGGTGGTCGCGGCGGTCAGCCGTACCGCGTACCCGGCCATCGCGACCGGCGGTGCGGGGGCGTCGCGGCCGTGGCGGAGCTCGGCGGGGTAGGGATGACGGACGGACCACCGCGCGCAGCGGGAGACGACCTGCGCGGTCGCGACGACCACGGCGGTGGCCGCGGCCACGCCCTCGGCCAGGTCCGGCGGGCCGGCCCTGACGGCCGCGACCAGGACCAGGACGACCGACGCCGCACCGCACAGCGTGGCCAGGGCCAGCAGACGTCCGACGAGCGTCGTGTCGGGGGAGTGCGGGAGGGACTCCCGCCACACCGCCCCGGCCCCGTCGAGGGCGACCACGTTGACGCCGTGCAGCAGGGCGGTGCCCGACGCGACGAGAGCCGGCAGGACCACCACCGCGGTCCAGGGCAGCGGCAGGAGCACCGCCAGGGCCAGCGGCACCACGAGGACGAGCAGCAGCCCGCGCCGCAGGGGGCTGGACCGGACGACGGACCTCACGTCGGTGGCCACCGCCGCCCGCAGCGGCCCGGACGGCATCGTCGGACGTCGCAGGGTCCGGGTCTCCGCGTCGGCCTGCCTCGGGCTGGGCCGACGCTGCAGCCGCTCCACCACGGGGACGGTGAGCAGCAGCGCACCGACCCCGACCCCCACCAGCAGGAGCTGCACCAGGAGGTAGGTCGTGGTCCCGCCGGACAGGGCGGCCACGTACAGCGGCAGGGTGGGCAGCCCGGCCAGCACCGAGCCCAGGTCCTGGGTGAGCACCACCGCGGTGAGCCCGGCGACGCCCAGCACCCAGGCGGCGCGCAGCCAGACCGCACCGCGCGGGAGGGTCCGGACCAGCTCGGCGGACCACCCGAGGAGCTGCGCCACCGTGGTGGCGGCCAGGACCCAGACCCAGGCCGCCAGCAGCGCCGCCGCGCCGGCCCCGCCGGGCCCGGCGGTGTACGCGGTGATCGTCACCACGAGGGTCGCCTGCACCGACCACGCCAGGTTCAGGGGGGTGAGCAGCAGCGCCCCCGCCTGGTCCGCCGCCGCGCTCACCGGGAACGCGACGCCGGCCTGCCGGGGCATCAGCTCCCGCCCACCGCCGGAGGCCAGGGACGTGCCGAGCGTCAGCACGAGGAACGCGAACCACAGGCTGGGGCTCAGCGTGACCAGCGGGGACGCCGGCTCCCGCGGGGCCCAGGCGGCCACGCCCAGCGGCACCAGCACCCCCAGCAGCAGCACCACCGAGCCGGCCGCCACCACCGAGCGTCGTGGGTCCTGCCCGCCGGCCCGCAGCCGGAACCCGACCAGCGCCCGGAGCTCGTGCAGGACGGTCGGCTCGCTCACGTGCCCAGCAGCTGTCGGTAGCGACGCACCCCGTCCGGGCCGACCAGCGCAGCCGTGGGGCAGCGACCGACGACGGCGCCGCCCCGCAGGACCACGGCGTCCAGGGCGACCTGGGTGGCCAGGTCCAGCTGGTGGGTCGAGACGATCACCGCGGACCCGGTGGAGCGGAGGTCGTCGACGAGCTCGAGGGTGGCCTCGACACCCAGCGGGTCCACCCCGTCGAACGGCTCGTCCAGGAGCAGGACCGGCGGTCGGTGGAGCCCGGCGAGCACCACGGACAGCCGACGACCCATGCCGTGGGAGAACCCCGCGGTGACGCGGTCGGCGACGTCGGCGAGCTCGAACCGCTTGAGCAGCTGCTCGGCCCGCGGCTGCCAGCCCTCCAGCCGACGCAGGCTCGCGGACAGCTGCAGGTGCTCCCACGGGGTGGCCCGCGGGAGCAGGCCACCCACGTCGGGGCAGTAGCCGGTGCGCCGCTTGGCGGCCAGGGGGGCGGCGCGGACGTCCACCCCGGCCACCCGCACGGTGCCGGCGGTGGGCGGGACCACCCCGGCGAGCACCCGCATGGTGGTGGACTTGCCGGCCCCGTTGCCGCCGACCAGGGCCAGGACCTGACCCGCGGTCACCGACAGGTCGACCCCGCCGACGGCCTGCACCGCGCCGAAGCGCACCTGCAGGCCCTCGACGTCGACCAGGGGGGACGGGCCCGTCATGCCCCCAGTGTGCGTCAGGTCGCGCTCACCCGGCGTAGAGCTTCTCCACCTGGGCCTGGTAGTCCTTGAGGACGACGTTGCGCTTGAGCTTCATCGACGGCGTCAGGTGGCCGGTCTCCTCGGTGAAGTCCACGGGCAGGACGCTGAACTTGCGGATCGACTCCGCCTTGGAGACCAGCGTGTTGGCGTCGTCGACGGCGGTCTGGATGGCCGCGAGCACGTCGGGGTCCTCGGCCGCCTCGGTGGCCGTCATGGTGTCGGGCTTGTCGTGGTTGGCCAGCCAGAGCGGCAGCATCTCCGGGTCCAGGGTGACCAGCGCCGCGACGAAGGCCCGCTGGTCGCCGACGACCATGCACTGCCCGACGATGGGGTGGGCGCGGATCCGGTCCTCCAGCTGCGCGGGGGCCACGTTCTTGCCGCCCGCGGTGACGATGATCTCCTTCTTGCGGCCGGTGATGCGCAGGTAGCCCTCGTCGTCCAGCTCACCGATGTCCCCGGTGTGGAACCAGCCGTCGACGATCGCCTCGGCCGTGGCCTGCGGGTTCTTGTAGTAGCCGGTGAGCACGTTGACGCCGGTCAGCGAGATCTCGCCGTCGTCCTCGATGCGCACCCCGCAGCCGGGGATGGGCTTGCCGACGGTCCCGATCTTGACCCGCTCCGGCACGTTGACCGTGCTGGGGGCGGTGGTCTCGGTCAGGCCGTAGCCCTCGAGGACGATCAGGCCGATGCCGCGGAAGAAGTGGCCCAGGCGCTCGCCGAGGGGCGCCCCGCCGGAGACGGCGTACTTGACCTGACCGCCGAGACGGTCGCGCAGCTTCACGTACACCAGCTTGTCGAACAGCTTGTGCTTGAGGCCGAGCACCAGGCCGGGCCCGCCGGTGTCCTGGGCCTTGGACCACTCGATCGCGGTCTGGGCGGCGGCGGCGAAGATCTTGCCCTTGCCCTCGGAGGTGGCCTTGGCCTCGGCGGAGTTGTAGACCTTCTCGAACACCCGCGGGACGGACAGGATGAACGTCGGGTGGTACGAGCCCAGGGCGGGCAGCAGGTCCTTGGGGTCCGGCTGGTGGCCCATGCGGACCCCCGTGACCACGCACAGCGCCTGGATGAAGCGGGCGAAGATGTGCGCCAGCGGCAGGAACAGCAGCGTGGACGCGCCCTCCATGTGGAGCACCTCCCACAGCGACGCCTCCGCGTTGCGGCACAGGTCGATGAAGTTGCCGTGGGTCAGCTCGCAGCCCTTGGGGCGGCCCGTGGTGCCGGAGGTGTAGATGATGGTGGCGAGGTCGGCCGCGGTCCGGCTGCCGTGGGCGGCGTCCACCGCGTCGTCGGCGACGTCGGTGCCGGAGTCGGCGAGCGCGTCCAGCCCGCCGCCGTCGAACACCCACGTGCTGGTGCACGTCGGCGTCCGGTCGGCCACCGAGGCCACCGTGGCCGCGTGGTGCTGCGCCTCCACGAAGACGGCCTTGGCGCCGGAGTCGGACAGGATCCAGGCCACCTGCTCCGAGGAGCTCGTCTCGTAGATCGGCACGGTCACCGCGCCCGCGAACCAGATGGCGTGGTCCGCGAGGGTCCACTCGTAGCGCGTGCGGGACATCAGTCCCACCCGGTCGCCGGGGCCGATCCCCGCGGCGATGAGCCCCTTGGCGAGGGCGGTGCACTCCGCGAGGAACTCAGCCGCGGTCACGTCGGTCCACGTCTCCCCGTCCCTGCGGGCGAACATGGCTGCGTCCGGGGACGTACGCGCCCGGTCGACGACGACGTCGGCCATGGAGCCCGGGTACGGCTCTACGGCCGCTGGGACGGTGAACTCGCGCACGTTTGCTCCTCGTCGAGACGACTGGGCGGGTCACCCGAGAGTAGTGGAGTCCGACCGGGCGGGGGAGGCATCCTGTGGGTGTGCCTGCCGTGGACGTGCTCGACGACACCTTCGTCCGCGCCGCGCCGGGCGTCGTCAGGGCCGCGACGTCGGCTCTCTGGTCGGGGTGGCTGCCCGACCTCGCGCTGGTCGTCCGGGAGGACCGGGGCGTCAAGGGGGTGCGCTGGACCGCCCGGTCCGCGGCGGCGGACGCGCCGCTGCAGGGTACGGCGGAGGTGTGGCTGGAGCCCGTCGCGGCCGGCACCGTGGTGCACCTGTACGTCCGCCTGGACCCGGGGCCCGGGGCCCGGTCGGGCCCGGTGCCCCGTCGGGCGACCGGGTGGCGTGCGCGCGACCTCCCCGACCGGCTGCGTCTGCGGTGGAAGCGTGGCCTGCACAGGAGCAAGGACGAGCTGGAGGGGGAGATGCGGGCATGAGCGAGCAGCAACCGGGCCGGGCGGGCGGGTACGGGGACCGCTGCCCGTCGTGCGGGGCCCGCGTGACGGTGTCCCAACCCTGGTGCACCCTGTGCCACGCCCGGCTGGACGAGCCGGCCCCGGGGGGCCCGCGGCCCGGGGACCTCGGACCGGGGGACGGAGACCTCGGACCGGGGGACGGGGTCCGAGGCCCGGAGGAGCCGTCACGGCCCGCTCGTCGCGACGGTGCCGCCCCGACGACACCCGGCCCGGGCCCGGTCCCGGGGGCGCCCGGGACGTCGCCGCCCGGTGCCGCCGAGGCGATGCTCGCCGAGCTGGCCGCGTCCACGTCGGCCGGGCGGGCGCGAGGACCGGTGGCCGGCCGGAGCCGGGCGGTGAGGACGGCGCTGGCCGTGGGGGCGGCGCTCGTCCTGACCGTCCTCGGCGTGGGGCTGCTGACCCTGGTCGGCCTGCTGCTCTGAGACGTCCCGCGCTCAGCGGTAGGTTTCTCGGGTCCTCAGCCCCGGGTCGACCCGGTGGCGAGCCCGCGAGCACAGGAGCTGTCGTGGCCCAGCGCACCGAGTCGTCCATCACCGTCGACGCACCGCCGGCCGACGTCCTCGCGGTCGTCGAGGACCTGGCCGCCTACCCGGAGTGGGCCGGCGGCATCACCGCCGTGGACGTCGAGGAGCTCGACGCCGACGGCCGACCGGTCCGCGCCCGGCTGACGATGAGCTCCGGACCCGTCCGCGACACGCTGCTGGTCGGCTACGACTGGACGGTCACGGGCGCCGGCAGCGGGACCATGTCGTGGTCGCTGGTGGAACCGGGCCGGGTGACGTCGAAGATGGACGGCAGCTACGAGCTCGTGCCCGACGGGACCGGCACCCGGGTCACGTACCGCCTGGAGGTCGACATCACCATCTCGATGCCAGGGCTGCTGCGGCGCAGGGCCGAGAAGGTCATCACCGACGCCGCCCTCAAGGACCTCAAGAAGCGCGTCGAGGGCTGACCGTGCCCACGTCGGTCCTGCTGGAGCCCGGGTGCTGCCCGGCGGGGTCGGGGGCGGCGGCGGCCCTGGAGCGGGCGGGCGGCAAGTCGGTCGTGGTGGCACCGCGGCCCGGGGCGGGGCTGCTGCGTGACGACGGGAGCCTGGACGCCGACGGCTGGCCGTGGCGGGTCGCCGACGTCGTGGGCCTGCCCCGCGCGGCCGTGACCGCCGGCTGCCCGGTCCCGCTCGCGGACGCCGCGACCACGTGGGCGCGGGTGGCCGAGGAGCTGGCCGAGGACCGGTGGGACGCCGTGGTGGTGCCGTCGGGCGGGGCCCGGGCGGCGGAGCTGGTGGAGGGCCCCGGCCTGCTGCTGCGCGTCCTCGACGCGAGGCTCCAGGCCCTGGCGCCGTCCATCGGGGACGACCCCCGCGACGCGGCCTCCGCCGCCGGCCTGCTGGACCTGCGTCCCGGCGTGGCCGCGCTCGCCGCCGTGGCCGCGGGCGTCACCGGCCTGGGGAGCACGGTCCAGCACGCGCGGCACGGCTGCCGGGGCACGGCCGTGCTCGGGCTGCCGCGGGTGAGCGGCCCCGGGGCCGCCCCGGAGCCCACCACCGGTGTGCGCCCCGACGGTGCCGCCCTGCTGTGGTGGCTGGAGCTGCCCGGTGGCGCCGACCCCGACCTGCACCAGGAGGGGGACGCGCTCGTGGTCGGCCTCGAGGGGGTGCGGCGCACCTTCCGGTTGCCCGCCGCGCTCACGCGCTGCCGCGTCGTGGCTGCCACAGTGGTCGCCGACCGCCTCGAGGTCCGGTTCGAGCCGGACCCGGACGCCTGGCGCTGAAGGAGACGAGATGAGCGAGACCGAGCGCGACCGGGCCCCGGGCGCCCCCGGCGTCCTGGACGCCGTCCGTGACGGCTGGCACGCCCTCGGGGGCGGGGACGCCGCCGCCTGCCCCGGCTGCCCGGTCTGCCGCCTGAGCGAGTCCGCCGGGCGGATGGACCCCGAGACCGCCGCGCACCTGCAGCAGGCCGTCGGGCACGTGGTGTCCGCCGGGCGCGAGCTGCTGGCCGCGCTCACCCAGCCGGGCCGGCCGGCGCCACGGTCGGGGGACCCGAGCGCGGCCGGGACCACCGGCGCGCCCACGCGGAGCACGTCCGGGGTCCCGGGTGCGGCCGACGACCGTCTCGCGGACCCGCCCGCCACGTCCGTGCCCCCCCGTACCAGGATTCCCGTGCACACCCCACCGACCAGCCCCTCCCGGGGCGACGAGGAGCAGGAATGACCGCCACTATCGGCGTGGACATCGGGGGCACCAAGATCGCCCTCGGTGTCGTCACCCCCGACGGCGAGGTCGTCGCGCGCACCCGTCGCGAGACCCAGCCCGCGCGACCGGACGAGATCGTCGGCGCCGTCGCCGACGGCATCGCCGAGCTGCGGGCCGACCACGAGGTGAGCGCCGTGGGCGTGGCCGCGGCCGGCTACATCGACGCCGCCCGCTCGACGGTCATGTTCGCGCCGAACCTGGCCTGGCGGGACAACCCGCTCAAGGCCCAGGTGGAGGCGCACGTCGACGTCCCCGTCGTCATCGAGAACGACGCGAACGCCGCGGCCTGGGGCGAGTTCCAGTTCGGCGCGGGCCGCGAGTTCGCCGACATGCTCCTGCTGACCGTCGGCACGGGCCTGGGGGGAGGGCTCGTGATCAACCGTCGGCTGGTGCGGGGCGCGCACGGCGTGGCGGCCGAGTTCGGCCACGCCCGGGCCGTGCCGGAGGGGCACCGCTGCGGCTGCGGCAACCGCGGCTGCTGGGAGCAGTACGTGTCCGGCACCGCCCTGACCCGGGAGGCGCGCGAGCTGGCCGAGTCGGGCTCGCCGCTGGCGTCCGCGCTGCTGGAGCGGGCCGGCGGCAAGGTCAAGCGCATCACCGGTCCGCTGGTGACCGAGGCCGCCCGCGACGGGGACCCGATGGCGGTCGAGCTGCTGGCCGACCTGGGTCGTCAGCTCGGCATCGCCGTGGCCAGCTTCGTCGCGCTGCTCGACCCGGGCGTCGTCGTCATCGGCGGTGGGGTGTCGGACGCCGGCGAGCTGCTGGTGGGCCCGGCGCGCGACTCCTACGAGCACGAGCTCACCGGGCGGGGCTTCCGCCCCAGCGCGTCGATCGTGCTGGCCGAGCTCGGCAACGACGCCGGCCTGGTCGGCGCGGCGGACCTGGCGCTGGCCGAATGAGCGCCGTGCCCACGGTGCGGGTCGTGGCCGCCGACGTGAACCGGTTCCGGGGCAGCCGGGGTGGTCTGCTGCGGCTGCTGCGCGACACCGCAGCCGACGTCGCGCTGCTGCACCGGGTGCCCGTGCACCTGGCCAGCAGCCACCGGCTCGGGGCGCTCGGCTCCGACGTCGGCCTGGTGGTGGGGGCCGGTGGACGCGCCTCCGGCGGCGCGGCGGTGCTCGTGTCGCTGCGGGTCGAGCCGACGTCGACCACCGTGTTCCGGGGTGCCGGTGGGGGTCTGGCCGTCGTGACCGCCCGGCTGACCGGTGGTCAGCAGCTGCGGGTGGCGACGCTGGACGTCCGTGGGGACGAGGCCGACCAGGCCGCGCTCGCCGCGCACCTGGTGTCCCTGCTCGCCGCGGACGGCGTACCCACCGTGGTGGCCGGACCGCTGCCGGGCACGACCGCCGGTGACACGCTGGGTCGGCGGTTGCGGGACCTGACGCCCGACGCCGCGGCCACGACGCCGGCCGAGCGGCCGTCGTCGCGACCGCTCGGGCTGCTCGGCTGCGACGTGCAGGCGGTCGGCCTGGCGCTGCCGGGGGAGCCCGGTCGCCGGCCCGAGCTGCTGGCCAGGGTGCTCCCGGCCCGCCCGACCCTCGTCGAGGTCACGCTCGGCTGAACCGACCGGCGACACGGCCGGCGGCCACCGGGGCCTTCGACCACCGGGGCCGCGTGTCGTGTCGCCGGTCGGTACGCCGGGGGAGCGGGCGGCTCAGGTCTCCTGGCCGGTGAGCTCCCGGGCGAGGGCGGCGCAGAACAGCCCCACGTCGGTGACCACGCCGCGGGCGTGGGCCGAGCCGCGGTCCGACAGCTTGGTCACCGTGGCGGGGTTGATGTCGACGCAGACGAGCGGGATGTGCCCGGGCAGCACGTTGCCGGTGGCCACGCCGTGGAGCATGGTCGCGACCACGATGCAGAACCCCACGTCGGTCAGCGCGGCGCGCATCGCGCGCTGGCCCTCGAGCACGTCGGTGTGCACGTCGGGCAGCGGCCCGTCGTCGCGCACCGAGCCGACCAGGACGAACTGCTTGCCCTGGCTGACCAGCGCGTGCATGATCCCGCTGCTCACGACGCCCTGCTCGACGGCGGCGACCAGCGACCCGGCCGAACGGACCGCGTTGATGGCCCGCAGGTGGTGCTCGTGCCCGTGCTCCACCCCGCGGCCCGCCGACAGGTCGACCCCCAACGACGTGCCGTAGATGGACTGCTCGACGTCGTGCGTGGCGATGGCGTTGCCGCCGAACATCACGTCGACCCAGCCGCCCCGCACCAGGGCGGCCATCGACGGGGCCGCCCCGGTGTGGACGACCGCGGGGCCCAGCACCCACAGCACCCGCTGCCCCGCCGCCCGGACCTCGCGCATCTCCTGGGCGATCTGCTGCACCACGAGCGCCTGCGGCTTCTCGCTGGACACCTCCGACTGCATGAAGGTGAACCCGCCCTCGTCGCCGCGGGCGGCGGGCAGGGTCACCCGGACCCCGACGGCGCCGCAGACGACCTGGGTCCCGGCGCGGACGTCGCTGACCGGGACGGTGCGCACGGACGTCACGTCGCCGGAGCCGGGCTCCCGCTCCACGACGATGCCGCAGTCCATCTCCGGGTTCTCCACGGTGAACCAGGACTCGCCCAGGCGGACCTGCGTGGGCAGGTTGGTGGTGGCGTAGAAGTCCACCGGGAACACCCCGTCCCGCTCCACCGGCTCCAGGCGGGCGGGCTCGACCTCGACGAGGTTCGCGCCGTGGGTGTGCAGCCGCATGACGACGGAGTCCAGGGTGCGCGCGTCGGGCGCCGTCACCGCCAGCCGGACGGTGCTGCTGTCGTCCTTGTCCTTGCCGACGTCGAAGCGGACGACCTCGTAGTCGCCGCCGAGGGCCCGGACGTCGTCCAGGACGAGGGTGAAGAGGCCGGTGTCGAGGACGTGGCCGGTCAGCTCGACGAGCTCACGGGGACCGGTGCTGGAGGGGGGGGACGTGGTCACACGTCACACAATGGCACCGTCACCCGGGTCGTCGCGATCACGGGTCCTCGGCAGCCGCCAGACGAGGTAGCCGAAGCCCACCACGACGGCCGTCACGATGCTGCCCAGCACCCAGGACGGGACCGACCGCCACAGCAGCGCGCACAGCAGGAGCAGCACAGGGCCCGCCAGGACGGCCGTCCAGGCGAGCCGTCCGGGCAGGTCGGGCCGGGGCAGGGGCGGTGGTTCGGCGGGGACGAAGTGGCCGCCGTCCGGGCCGTCCACGGCGCGGTCCACCTCGGCCGCGATCCGGGCCTCGTAGGAGCGGCGCATGGCGGCGAGGTCGGCGGGGGCGGACAGGTCACGGACCGGGTCGGCCGAGGGGGCTGCACGCTCGGGCGGGACGGTCGAGGCGGCGTCGGGACGGGCGGCGTCGGGACGGGCGGCGTCGGCGCCCGGGGCGGGCGGCTCCCGGTCCGGGTGCTCCCGGTCGGGGGCCTCGGGCGGCGTCCGGCCCGCGGAGGGCGACGCGGTCCCGTCCTCACCGGTGCGGCTGCCGGTGCTCGTCGAGTCGTCGGTCCCCTCGGGGTCGGCGTACCCGTCGACCACGGTCGGTCGGGTCGGCTCGTCGTCGTGGAAGTGGGCGATGATGTCGGCGAAGCGGGCGTCGACGTCGAGCGGGTGCTCGCCCCCGTCGGGTCCGCGACCGGCGTCCGGGCCGCTCATGCGTCGGACCCCGAGGCGTCCGCGCCGGGTCCCGCCGCACCAGCTCCCGCCGCACCAGCTCCCGCCGCGGTGGCGGTCCGGTCGGTGACGCGGCGGACGAACGCCAGGGACTCCTCGAAGATCGTCGGGGCGTCGTGGTCCAGCGTGGCCACGTGGTAGGAGTCGGCGAGGACGACGTCGCGGACGTCGGGGGAGGACACCCCGGCGAGCACGGCGGCGGTCGACGACGGCGGCACCACGTGGTCCTGCGGGCTGTGCAGCACCAGCAGGGGGGCCGTCACCCGCGGCAGGTCGCCCCGGACCACGTCCAGGAGCCGGGTCGTGGTCCAGGCCGCGTGCAGCGGGGTGCGGTCGTAGGCGAGCTCGGTGGGTCCCTGCTTGCGGATGTCGTTGCCGATGGCGGGGAAGGAGCCCACCAGGTGGCGCAGGACGGGCAGCGCCGCCAGGCGCCGGTCCTCGCTCAGCACCGCCGGGTTGACCAGCACCAGCCCGGCCACCTGGTCGGGGTGCTCCTGGGCCAGCCGCAGGGCCAGCGCACCCCCCATCGACAGACCGGCCACCACGACGGTGTGGTCGACGGCCAGGTCCAGCAGCTCGCGCTCCACGCAGGCGTACCAGTCCTGCCACCGCGTCCGGTTGAGCTCCTGCCACGAGGTGCCGTGGCCGGGGAGCCGCGGCAGGCGGACCGTCAGGCCGGCGGCGGCGTGGTGCTCCCCCCAGTCGCGCAGGGACTGGGGCGTCCCGGTGAAGCCGTGGACCAGCAGCACCGCGACGTCGCCGCCGTCGGCCTGGAACGTCTCTGCTCCCGGGAGGATCGGCACACGGCGATGGTCGCACGTCGGGTGGCCTGATCACCATGACGTGAGCCGACCGGGGTCACATGTGACAGCATCGCCTGGGTGACGGTGTGGTTCTACTGGATGGTCAAGACCGTCCTCGGCCCGGTGCTGAGGTCGTTGTTCCGGCCCTGGGTGCGCGGGGCCGAGCACGTGCCGACCACCGGGGGCGCGATCCTCGCCTCCAACCACCTGTCGTTCTCGGACTCGATCTTCCTGCCGCTGATGCTCAAGCGCCGCCTGACCTTCCTGGCCAAGATGGAGTACTTCACCGGGACCGGGGTGAAGGGCCGCGCCAAGGCGTTGTTCTTCAAGGGGGTCGGACAGCTGCCGGTCGACCGCAGCGGCGGCCAGGCCAGCGAGGCGGCGCTGCGCTCGGGGCTGCGCGTCCTGCGCCGCGGTGACCTGCTGGGCATCTACCCCGAGGGGACGCGCTCGCCGGACACCCGGCTGTACCGCGGCAAGGTGGGCGTGGCCAAGATGGCCCTGGAGAGCCGGGTCCCCGTAATCCCCGTGGCGATGATCGGCACCGACAAGGTCCAGCCCATCGGCCGCAAGCTGCCCAGCATCCACCGGGTCGGCATCGTCATCGGTCGTCCGTTGGACTTCTCCCGCTACGACGGCATGGCCGACGACCGCCACGTGCTGCGGTCGGTGACGGACGAGATCATGTACGAGCTGATGCGGCTGTCCGGCCAGGAGTACGTCGACGAGTACGCGGCCGTGGCCAAGGAGCGGCTGGCGTCGGAGAAGCGGGCGCGGGTCGTCGGGGACGTCCTCGGCACCGTCGAGCGGATCACCGGCCGGGACACGTCCCGGCTGTCGGAGCGCCTGTTCGGCGACGACCTGTCGCCCGGGGACTACACGTCGGCGGGCGACGCCGCGGACGAGGACGGGGTCGAGGCACCCGGCGGGGCGGCCGCAGCCGCAGAGCCAGACGCAGAAGCAGTCGCAGGAGCAGCCTCGGAGGCGCCCGTCGAGCCGCAGGACGTCGCCCGCGACGACCTGCGCCGGGACGTCGACGCCGACGGCGCCGCGGACCAGCAGACGGACCGCGGCAGATAAGGCGTCCCCGCGGACCTACGCTGGTCCCGTGAGTCTCGCCTGGCCCGACCTCGAGGCTGCCCAGCAGCCCAGCTGGTCCGACACCGACGCCCTGTCCGCTGCGACCGCGGAGCTGCGCACCTTCCCGCCGCTGGTGTTCGCGGGGGAGTGCGACGACCTGCGCGACCGCCTGGCCTCGGCGGCGCGAGGCGAGTCGTTCCTGCTCCAGGGGGGCGACTGCGCCGAGACCTTCGCCGACGCGACCGCCGACGCCATCCGTCGACGGGTCAAGACCGTCCTGCAGATGGCCGTGGTCCTGATGTACGGCGGCGGTCTGCCCGTGGTCAAGATGGGCCGGATGGCCGGGCAGTTCGCCAAGCCCCGCAGCAACGACTCCGAGACCCGGGAGGGCGTGACCCTGCCCGCCTACCGGGGGGACGCCGTCAACGCCTACGAGTTCACCGAGGCGGCCCGACGGCACGACCCGCAGCGTCTGGTACGGGCGTACCACACCGCTGCCTCGACGTTGAACCTGATCCGCGCGTTCACCACGGGCGGCTTCGCCGACCTGCGGCAGGTGCACGAGTGGAACCGCGGCTTCACCGCGAACCCGGCCCATGCGCGCTACGACGCCGTGGCCCGAGAGATCGACAAGGCGATGCGGTTCATGGCCGCCTGCGGTGCGGACTTCGACGCGCTGCGCGGGGTCGAGTTCTTCGCCAGCCACGAGGCGCTGCTGCTGGACTACGAGCGGGCGCTGACCCGGATCGACTCCCGCACAGGGGCGCCGTACGCCACGTCGGCGCACTTCATCTGGATCGGGGAGCGCACGAGGAAGCTCGACGGGGCGCACATCGACCTGGCTGCCCGGGTGCAGAACCCGATCGGGGTCAAGCTCGGTCCGACCACCACGCCGGACGACGCGCTGGCCCTGATCGACAGGCTGGACCCTGACCGGACCCCCGGTCGGCTGACGTTCATCACCCGGATGGGCGCGGGCAGGATCCGCGACGTGCTGCCCGCGGTGGTCGAGAAGGTCGCGGGTTCCGGTGCCCAGCCGCTCTGGATCACCGACCCGATGCACGGCAACACCTTCTCCTCCGCCAGCGGCTACAAGACCCGGCGCTTCGACGACGTCATCGACGAGGTCCGGGGCTTCTTCGAGGTTCACCGGGCGCTGGGCACCGTCCCCGGCGGGCTGCACGTCGAGCTGACCGGCGACGACGTCACCGAGTGCATGGGTGGCTCGGACGAGATCTCCGACGCGGCCCTGGCGACGCGCTACGAGTCCGTCTGCGACCCGCGCCTGAACCACCAGCAGAGCCTGGAGATGGCCTTCCTCGTCGCCGAGATGCTCGGTCAGCGGTGAGTCGCCGCCCCACGGCCGGCCCGCTGGGCCGGGTCGTCGACCTGCGCTCGGACACCCTCACCGCACCGACGCCGGCCATGCGCGAGGCGATGGCCGGGGCGGTGGTGGGCGACGACGTCTACCGCGAGGACCCGACCCTGCAGCAGCTGCAGGAGCGGGTGGCGGCGATGCTGGGGCACGAGGCCGGGCTGTTCTTCCCGTCCGGGTCGATGGCCAACATGGTCGGCGTCCGGCTCGTCGTCGAGCCCGGTCAGGAGCTGCTGGCCGACGTCACCAGCCACGTGCTGCGCGCCGAGCTGGGGGGTCACGGCGCCCTGGGCGGGATCACCACCCGGACCTGGTCCGACGGGCTGGTCGACGGCGGCAACCCGGGCCGCGTGCTGGACGCCGCGGTGCCGCTCACGCTGATGGCCCCGGACGCCGGTGAGCACCTGGTGTCGACGGCGGCCGTCGCGGTCGAGAACACCCACAACTTCGGCGGCGGGACGGTGCAGCCGCTGGAGCAGCTCCAGGCGTTGCGGGCCGGGACGGCCGAGGCCGGGGTGGCGGTGCACCTGGACGGGGCCAGGCTGTGGAACGCGCACGTCGCGACCGGGGTCCCGCTGCCGGTCTACGGCGGGTTGGCCGACACGGTCTCCGTCTGCCTGTCCAAGGGCCTCGGCGCCCCGGTCGGGTCGGTGCTGGTCGCCTCGGCGGAGCGGATCGCACGGGCCCGTGTGCTGCGCAAGCGCTACGGCGGCGGCATGCGGCAGGCGGGCGTCCTCGCCGCGGCCTGCCTGCACGCCCTGGACCACCACGTCGAGCGCCTCGCCGACGACCACGCCCGGGCGCGCCGCCTGGCCGAGGCCTGCCACGCGGCCGCCCCGGGCAGCGTCGACGTGGCCGGCGTCCACAGCAACATCGTCGTGCTGCGCACCGGTGCGCGCACCGGGGCCGAGGTCGCCGCGGCCGCGGCCGAGCGAGGGGTCCGGGTGTCCGCGCTCGGACCGCGCATGGTGCGGGCCGTGACCCACCTGGACCTGGGCGACGAGGACGTCGACGCGGCCGCCGAGGTGCTGGCGTCGCTGCTCGCCGCCCCCGGCGAGCCCTCGGAGGGCTGAGGCCCGGAGGTCGCGCCCGCCGGCGTCGGCGGGCGGGACAGCCGCCACGCCACGACCCCGGCGACGGTGCCGAGCAGCACCGCCACGACGACGCGCCACGGCTCCGGGCCGCGCAGCGCCGAGGGCACCTGCCAGTGCAGCAGGCTGTCCGCGTCCGGCCCGCCGGCGAGGGGCACCAGCGCCCCGAGGGTGTGGAAGGCGACGGCCCAGGCCAGCGACAGGCTCAGCAGCAGCCGGAACGTCGTCCCGCCACGGTGCCCGGCGAGCGCCCAGACCAGCAACGGCCACACCAGCACCACCGACTCCAGCAGCGTGCGGTTGCCCCAGAAGCCGAAGCCGCCGGAGACCCGGGTCAGGACCAGCGCCACCGCCGCGTAGGCGAGGCCGCCGAGCGCCAGCGCGACCGGCAGGCGGGGGGCGTCCCGGACCCGGTGGGCCAGGGCCCACAGCGCCAGGAGCAGGGCCGGGTGGGCCGGCAGCACACCCACCCGGGGTGACACCACCGCCATCGCCGCGTTCTCCAGGCGCCACAGGACGGGTGAGGCTCCCGAGGCGACACCGTCCGCCAGGGCGCGGGCCGGCCCGTACAGCTCGTAGGGACCGACCGGGGACCACGTCGCGAACAGCACCCGCCCGTAGACCAGCAGGGCGGAGGCCCCGACCGCGACGCCCAGCACCGTGGCCACGGCGCCGGCCCGGTCGCGGCGCCACAGGACCGCCGCGGCCACCACCAGCGCCACGGCCAGGTGCGGCCGGGTGAGCACCGCACCGGCCGACGCGACGCCCACCACCACCCGACCCCGACCACCGACGGCGAGACCGGCCGCCGCCAGCCCCAGCCACATCACCGCCGGGCCGTGACCCCACAGCCCGTCGGCCGCGACCGACCAGACGCCCGTCCCCAGGGCCATCCCCGCCGCCCCGGCCCAGGCCCAGGGAGTGGGCACGAGGCGCCGCAGAGCGACCAGGAACCCGGTGACCCCGACGGCGGAGGTCGTCGCCGCCGCCAGCGCCGACGGCGCCACCAGGGGCAGGGAGGGCTGCCAGAGCAGGTAGGTCGGGACGCCGGCCAGGACGACCCCCGGGAAGCGGTTGCTGTACTCGGCGTCGCCCACCTCCTTCGTCCACGCCTGGTCGTAGGGCAGGTCGACGCCGGACAGGTCCAGCGTGCCGCGGGTGGCCAGGCTCCAGGCGGCGTGGGCCGCGCTGTGCACGTCGTTGACCGCCCGGCCGTCGTAGGAGGCGGTGGCCGCGTACACCGCCACGAGCAGCAGCAGGAACCACGCCGGGGCCGTACGCGCCTGCAGCACCTTGGTCACGGGTGCCTCAGAAGGTCGTGACGACCACGGTCGAGCCCGGGGCCAGCTCGGTCCCCGCCGACGGGTCCTGGCTGACGACCCGGTCGAAGATCCCGGAGCCGCGGCGCTCGACCACGAACCCGAGGGCCTCCAGCTCGGCGGCGGCGGCGTCGAACGGGCTCTCGAACACGTCGGGCACGGCGACCGGCTCCGGCCCGCGTGACACCACGACGTCCACCACCGTTCCCGGCCGGACGTCGGTGCCCTCCGGGTCCTGGGCGACGACCGTGCCCGCGTCGGCGGCGTCGAACTCCTCCGTCGTCCCGCCCAGGCGCAGCCCGGCGTCCTCCAGCGCGGTCCGGGCCTGCTCGACCGACCCGCCGACGACGTCGGGCACGGGCACCGGCTCGGGGCCGCGGCTGAGCACGAGGGCGACCTCGGAGTCACCGCGGAGGTCGGTGCCGGCCGTGGGGTCCGTGGACAGGACGAGCCCGGCCTCCACGTCGTCGGAGTACGCCTCGGCGACGGCACCCGGCACCAGACCGGCCGCGCCCAGCGTGGACCGGGCCTCCTCGAGCCCCAGGCCCCGGACGTCCGGCACGCCGAACAGCTCGGGCCCCGCGGACACCACCAGCGTCACCGAGCCGTTCTTGTGCACCTGCTCACCGGCGGCGGGGTCCGTGCCCACGACCGTGCCCTCCGGCGCCTGCTCGTCGAAGGTGCTGGTGGTCGTGCTGCCGAGCCCGGCGGCCTGCAGCTGCCGCTCGGCGGCCGGGGCGGTCCGGCCCACCAGCTCGGGCACGTCGCGCAGGGCCCCCGGTCCGGCCTCGTAGTACCAGAGCGCCCCTCCGGCCCCCAGGCTCAGGACCAGCAGCACCAGCAGGACGCCGGCCAGACCGGGACCCCGGCGCCGTGGCCGGGTCAGCACCGCGGTCCGCGACACCCCGTCGTCACCGGCGTGGCGGCCCACGCGGTCGAGGTCGTCGTCGGCCCCCCGGTCGTCGTCGCGGTCGTCGGCCCGGTCGTCGGTCCGGTACGCCGGCCGCTCCCGCGGCTCGTGCACCCGGGCCAGGGTCGCCGTGGCCGGGACGGCACCGCCGACGGTGCGACCGCCGGGCACCCGACCCCGGGCGATGACGGCGGTCGCCCCCTGGTCGGCGTCGGCCGCGACGACCGGGACCGGGGGACGGCGGTCCAGCACGTCGGGGTCCAGCAGGGACCACGCCCGCCGCAGGTCGGCGAGCATCGTCGTGGCGGTCCGGACCCGGGCCTCGGGGTCCCGCTCGCACGCGTCGGCGACCAGCTCGTCCACGGCGGGCGGCAGGTACGGCGCCCAGCGCGACGGCGGCGGGACGTCGGTGGTGACGTGGGACCAGACGACCTGGAACGGGACGTCGCCGGTGTGGGGCTGCCGGCCCGTGAGCAGCTCGAACAGCATGATCCCGACCGCGTACAGGTCGACCCGCTCGTCCACCTGACCGGTCCGCGCCGTCTCCGGCGCGATGTACTCCGGCGTCCCCAGCAGCGAGCCGGTGGCCGTGCGCGACGACGCCGCGGCGCGGGCCAGCCCGAAGTCGTTGACCTTCCAGGTGCCGTCCCGGGCGAGCAGGACGTTCTCGGGCTTGACGTCCCGGTGGACCAGGCCGGTCGCGTGGGCCTCGACCAGGGCCAGCAGGACGGCCTCGGCGACCTCGAACGTCTCCGCCGGGGTGAACGCCCCCCGCTCCCGCAGCCGGTCCCGCAGCGTCCGCCCCGGCAGCAGCTCCATCGCCAGCCACACGAGGTCGCCGTCCTCGCCCTGGTCGTGCACCGCGACCACGTGCCGGTGCGACAGGGAGGCGGCCGCACGGGCCTCGTCGTGGAAGCGGGACACGAAGTCGTCGGACTCGGCCAGGTGCGGGTGCATCACCTTGAGGGCGATCTCGCGACCGAGCCGGACGTCCTCCGCCCGGAACACCGTGGCCATCCCGCCTCGCGCGATCCTCGCCAGGACGCGGTACCGCCCGGCCACGAGGCGACCCACGAGCGGGTCACGGGCGGGGGGTTCCACCCGTGGAGTGTAGGTAGCCGGTCGTCCGCGGCCCGGCAGGCGCGGCGGGCCGGCTACACGCTCGGGCCCCGGTCGTGGCACCCTGCCGCCGTGGCCCGCTCCCGTGACCGTCGTACCCATGTCCCCGCCCCTGGCCTCCGGCCGGTGCCCGAGGAGACCACCGACGCGGCGGAGCTCGCCGAGGTCGACGCCCTGGTGGTGGACTGGCTCACCGTCCCGGACGTGGCCGAGCAGCTCGGCACCGACATCATGAAGGTGCGCCGGATGCTGAGCGAGGGCGACCTGGCGGCCGTCCGCGTCGGCGGTGTCCTCAAGATCCCGGCGCTGTTCGTCGTCCCCGGGGCCGACGGTGCTGCTGCGGCCCCGCTGCACGACCTCAAGGGCACGCTGACCCTGCTCACCGACGCCCGCTACACCACCGCCGAGGCCATCCGCTGGCTCTGGACCCCGGACGAGACCCTGCGCGAGGGGCGGCCGATCGACACCCTGCTCGCCGGCCGCAAGACCGAGATCAGGCGTCGCGCGCAGGCGTTGGGGTTCTGACCTCGGCCGGACCCCGGCGGGCGACCGAACGGGCCCGGAAGGCCCGGACGAGGCCGGGCACGGCCACCTGCAGCCGGCGGGGCTTCGACACGCTGACCCGCTGCGTGAGGACCTGGTAGTCCGCCCGCTCCACCGCGCCGAGGATGCCGCCGTACAGCTCGAACGCGGTCCGCATGCAGTCCCGCGACGTGGGGTCGAGCATCTCGATGCCCGGCTCGGCGTAGGCGTAGAGCGCGCGGGTGCGCTCGACCTCGAACTGCAGCAGGCGCCGGACCGGCAGCGTCACCCGGCCCGCGGCCAGGTCTGCCGTCGTCACCCCGAAGAGCCGGAGGTCCTCCTGGGGCAGGTACACCCGGCCGCGCTTGAGGTCCTCGCCGACGTCGCGGATGAAGTTCGACATCTGGAACGCCTCGCCCAGCGCCCGCGCCCGCGGCGCGGCCTCCGGGGTGAGCGGCTCCAGGACGGGCAGCATCTGCAGGCCGATGACCGCTGCCGAGCCGTACATGTACCGCTCGAGGTCGGCGTAGGTCTGGTAGCCGGTCTCCGTGATGTCCATCCGCATGGACTCCAGGAACGCCTCCACGTGCGTGCGGGGGATGCCCCAGCGCCGCATGGCGTCCTCCATGGCCGCGCCCACGGCGTCGGTGCGCGGGTCCACCCCGGCCGGCTTCGTGGGGTCGGGCTCGAGCCGGTCGAGGAACGCGTCGCCCCAGCGGACCAGCGCCAGCGGGTCCGGGTCGGTCAGGGAGTCGACGAACTCGTCGGCGTAGCGGGCGAACCCGTACAGCGCCCAGACGTAGGGCCGCTTGGCCCGGGGCAGCAGCAGCGTGGCCAGGTAGTACGTCTTGCCGTGGCCGGAGTGCAGCTCGCGGCACTTCTCGTAGGCCACGCGCAGCGCGGGGTCGGTGATGCCGGCGGCGTCGAGGTCCTTGGTGCTCACGTGCCGATCCTGCCCCAGATCTCCGGCTCAGATCCCGCGCCAGGCCCGTGACCGGTAGCTCTTGTCCTTGCCCAGCACGCGCTCGGCCGCCAGCCGGCCGGAAACGAGCACCATCGGCACGCCCACGCCCGGCTGGGTGCCCGAGCCGGTGAAGACGACGTTCTCGCCCCACAGGTTGCCGGGGCGGAACGGGCCGGTCTGACCGAAGGTGTGGGCGCTGGCGAACGGGGCGCCGGCGGCCATGCCGCGCTGCTCCCACTCCAGCGGGGTCGTCACGTCCTCGACCTCGATGGCGTCGCCGAAGCCCTCGTAGCCCCGGCTCTCCAGCTGCTGCAGGACGTGGTCGCGATAGCGCGGCGCGGCGGTGGCCCAGTCGATGCCCGCCGTCATGTTCGGCGTCGGGAACAGGACGTAGTAGATCTCCTTGCCGGCCGGGGCCAGCGAGGGGTCCGAGGCCGTGGGCCGGGAGACCAGGATGCTCGGGTCGCTCATCAGGCGGCCGTTGGTCAGGTCGTCGAAGACGCCCTTCCACTGCTCGCCGAAGTGGATGTTGTGGTGCGCGGTGAAGTCGTACGTCTTGTTCGACCCGGCCAGCATCAGGTAGCAGCTGGGGGAGTACGTGAGCCGCTTGGAGCGCCAGTGGGGCTTCCCGAGCAGGTCGGAGTGCGCCACCGGCAGGTCCGGGTTGAGCACGAAGACGTCGCCGACGATGCGCTCACCGGCGCTGGTGATGACGGCCCGGGCCCGTCCGCCGCTGTGCTCGACGCGCTCGACGGTGGTGCCGTAGCGGATGTCGACGCCGTGCTTCTCGGCGGCGGCGGCCATGGCCTGCGGGATGGCGTTCATCCCGCCCTTGGCCGCGAACACCCCCGCGACGGAGTCCATGTAGGCGATGACGGCGTAGATGGCCAGCGCGTCGTAGGGGCTGACCCCGGCGTACAGCGCCTGGAAGGAGTAGACCCGCTGGGTGCGGGGGTCGGAGAGGAACTGCTCGACCTTGGGGGCCAGCTTGCCGAACCCGCCGATCGCGGCGAGGCGCGCCAGGTTGGGGGTGAGCAGGTCCAGCGGGGTGTCGATGTTGCGGTCGATGAAGTCCCGCATCTCGTACTTGTAGAGCTTGGCCACGAAGTCGACGTACCTGCGGTAGCCCGCGGCCTCGGCCGGGCCGATGACGCGCTCGATCTCCTCGCACATCGCCTCGGTGTCGGCGTGGACGTCCAGGTGGCTGCCGTCGGCGTAGAACGCCCGGTACAGCGGCGACACCGGCTCCAGGTCCAGCCAGTCGTGCATGTCCTCGCCGAGGGCGTCGAAGCAGTCGGCGATCAGGTCCGGCATCGTCAGCACGGTCGGGCCGTTGTCGAAGCGGTACTGCCCCGAGCCGTCCGGGGCGTCCTTGACCACCAGGCCCGCCCGACCGCCCGCGATGTCCTCGCGTTCCAGCAGCGTGACCTTGCGGCCGGCGCCGGCGATCCGCATCGCGGCCGACAGCCCGGCCAGGCCGGCCCCGACCACGACGACGTGGTCGGTCGGGCCGTGCACGGTGCGGACCCGGCCCGGCAGCCACCCGGCGAGGCGGGCGGGGGTGAGGACGGCGCTCATGAGGTGCTCCGGTCTGTCAGCGGTGCGGGGGTGGTGGTCCGGGCGTGTGCTGCCCGTTCCGGTGATGGTGCGTCCGGCGAGGCCGGCGCGGATGCGGTGCGGGAGGTGTCGTCGCTCACGTCCGGCGGCTCACGTGCTCCGTGCGGTGGCGGCCACGACCAGGCCCTCCAGGACCCCGCGGGCCTCGTCGTCGACGTCCGCGGTCGCCAGGGCGGCGGTGGCGGCGTCGACGTCCGCCGCGATCATGGCCTCCACCCGGTCGGCCGCCCCGGTCTCCATGAGGACCTCCCGCAGGGTCTCGATCCCGTCCGGGCCCAGACCGGGGTCGCCCAGCAGGCGGCGGACCTGCCCGGCCTGGGCGGGGGTCGCCCGTTCCAGGGCCAGGGCGACCAGCACCGTCCGCTTGCCCTCGCGCAGGTCGTCGCCGGCCGGCTTGCCGGTCTCCGAGGGGTCGCCGAACACCCCGAGCAGGTCGTCGCGCAGCTGGAACGCCTCGCCCAGGGGCAGGCCGTAGCCGCTGTAGGCGTCCAGCAGGGACTGCGGCGCCCCGGCCAGGCTGCCGCCCATCAGCAGGGGGTGCTCGATCGTGTACTTGGCGCTCTTGAACCGGATCACGGTCCGGGCGCTCGCGACCGGGTCGTCGTCGGTCTCCCCGGCCGTGGCCTGCTCCAGCATGTCCAGGTACTGACCGGCCATCAGCTCGGTGCGCATCCGGTGGAACACGACGCGTCCACGGGCGATCGAGTCCGTCGCCAGGCCGCAGTCCGCCAGCAGCTCGTCCGACCAGGACAGGCACAGGTCGCCGGCCAGGACCGCCCCGGCCATGCCGTAGCGCTCGGTGTCGCCGTGCCAGCCGGAGCCGCGGTGCAGCTGCCCGAAGCGGCGGTGGACCGCGGGTCGGCCGCGCCGGGTGTCGGAGTCGTCCATCACGTCGTCGTGGATCAGGGCCGCGGCCTGGAACAGCTCGAGGCTGGTGGCCGCGGCGATGATCTCCTCGCAGTCCGCCCCGCCCGCGCCGCGCCAGCCCCAGTAGGCGAAGGCGGGCCGCAGCCGCTTGCCCCCGGCCAGCAGGTCCACGACGTACTCCACCAGCGGCGCCGCGTGCGGGCTCACGGCCTCGACGGTGGCCACGTGGCGCGCCAGGACGTCGTCCAGGGTCTTCTGCACCCGGACCCGGAGGCCCTCGCGGTCCAGCACGGCCCGCGCGGACGCGACCGTCTGCACGGCGACCGGGGCGGTGGGCGGGTCGACAGGCGGCGGGGTGGTCATGGTGGTCCAGCGTATGTTCGCGCCGGTCTGCGAGCACACCGGGCCCCGGGCGCGTCGTGGTCCTAGCCTGGAGCCGTGCCCGAGGCCTCCGTCATGCCGCAGCGCCACCGGACCGTGGTGGAGTCGCTCGCCGCGGCCCGGGCGCAGGGTCGACCGACGGTGTCGTTCGAGTTCTTCCCGCCCCGGGACGCCGCGGCCGAGCAGCTGCTGTGGCAGGCGGTGCGCCGCGTCGAGTCGGTGAGGCCGGACTTCGTGTCGGTGACCTACGGAGCCGGTGGCGGTACCCAGGACCGGACGGTGCGGGCCACGCAGCGCATCTCGCGCGAGAGCTCGCTCTCGCCCGTCGCCCACCTGACCTGCGTCGGGCGGACCCGGCAGCAGCTGCGCCAGGTCGTCGGTGCCTACGCCGACTCCGGCGTGCGCAGCGTCCTGGCCCTGCGCGGGGACCCCGCGGGCGGGCCCGGCCAGCCGTGGGTGAGCACCCCCGGCGGGTTGGACCGGGCCATCGAGCTGGTCGAGCTGGTGGCGGACCTGGGGACGTTCTCGGTCGGCGTCGCGGCGTTCCCCGACGTGCACCCGGAGTCGCCGTCGTCCACCCACGACGCCCGCGTGCTGGCGCTGAAGGCGCGCGCCGGCGCCCGCTTCGCGGTCACGCAGTTCTTCTTCGACCCCGACGCCTACGTGCGCCTGGTCGACGGGGTGGCCGCCGCGGGCGCGGACCTGCCGATCCTGCCGGGCATCATGCCGGTGACGAACCTGCGCCAGCTCACCCGGTTCCCGCAGCTGTCGGGGCAGCCGCTGCCGCCGGACCTGGTGCAGCGGCTGGAGCGGGTCGGCGACGACCCCGCCGCGGTCCGCCGGGTCGGCATCGAGGCGGCGACCGCGCTGTGCGAGAAGCTGCTGGCCGCCGGGGCACCCGGGCTCCACTTCTACACGCTCAACTCCTCGACGGCGACGCTCGAGGTGGTCGACAACCTGGGGCTGTCGGCGGCGCGGCGGGGCTGACCGGCCGCGGCGTCGCGTCGGGTCCGACCTCGACCGTCAGCCGGCGAAGTGGGTCACGACGCCCGCAGGTGGCGGTGGCCGGTAGCGCACCCGTTCCTTGCCGCACCGGTGGCACACCTGGTGGACGCCTCCGGTGCCGTCCACCACCGTGTCCCGGCGGCGCAGCCAGTCGTGACGTCCGACCAGGCACAACAACCTGCCCATGGCGACCTCCGGTGGGAGCGAGGGCTCCAGGGTCCTCCGGGCCACCAGGAGCAGTCATCACCTGGCGCGGGTGAGGGGCGGCCCGCACCGCACCGGTCCGGCCCTCCTCCCCGGTCGGACCTCACGCAGGCGGTGCGTCGTCCGGGTCGGGGGCCGGGGGCGTCTCCTCCGTCGGGGCGCCCACCAGGTCCGCCACGATCGCGGCGCTCATCGCCACCAGGGGGATGCCACCGCCGGGGTGCGCGGAGCCGCCCACCAGGTACAGGCCCTCGACGTTGCTGGCGTTGGCCGGTCGCAGGAACGCCGAGCGGGCGCCGTTGCTGGAGCTGCCGTAGATGGAGCCCCCGACGCTGCGGGTGGCCTGCTCGAGGTCGGCGGGGGTGCGCACGACCCGCCACAGGACGCGGTCACGGACGTCCAGCCCGCGCTCGGCCATCACCTCCAGCACCCGGTCGGCGTAGGTCTCGGCCAGGCCCTCGGCGCACCAGTCCACCCCGCGGGTGGGGTCGCCCGGGCGGTGGCGCGGGGCGTTGACCAGGACGAACCAGGACTCGTGGTCGTCGTCCGGGCGCAGCGCGGGGTCGTCCGGGGCCGAGACGTAGACCGTCGGGTCCGGCGCGGGACGGGGGTGGCCGCGGTGCTTGCCGGTGCCGAACACCGAGTCGAACTCGTCGTCGTAGTCGGCGGGGAACAGCACGGTGTGGTGCTGCAGGCCCTCGGTCCGCCCGCGCAGCGCCAGCATGAGGACGAACCCGGACAGCGAGGGGTCGGCCTTGCGCAGCCGGCGCCGGCCCAGCTCGCCCGGGGGGCCGGCGAGCAGCTCGTGGTAGGTGTGGGCGGCGTCGGCGTTGGACACCACGACGTCGGCGTCCACCACCGAGCCGTCGCGCAGCCGGACGCCCTGGGTGCGCCAGCCTGTGGGGCCGGGCACGTCCTTGACGATGATCTCGGCCACGTCGGCGCCGGTGCGGACACGGGCGCCGCACTCCAGCGCCCGCTGCGCCAGCGCGTCACCCAGCTGCTGCAGCCCGCCTCGCACGTACCAGGCGCCGTAGGTCTGCTCGACGTAGGGGACGGTGGCCAGGGCGGCGGGGGCGCGCCGCGGGTCGGAGCCGGTGTAGGTGGCGTACCGGTCCAGCAGGGTGCGCAGGCGCGGGTCCTTCAGGTACTTCCGGCCCAGCGAGCGCAGGCTCCGCCACGGCGCGATGCGCACCAGGTCGTCGACCCGGCGGGACTCCCGGGCCAGCGTCCTGACCCCGTCCAGCGGGGACTCCAGGAACGGCCCGCGGGTGGCGGACCAGATCGCGCCGGCCCGCTCCAGGAACGCCAGCCACTGGGCCCCCGTGCCCTCGCCGAGGGCCGCGTCCATGGCCGCGGCCACCCGGCGGCCCCCGCCGCCGGGCACGTCCAGGACGGTGCCGTCGGCGAACCGGTAGCGGAACGCGGGGTCCAGGGCGACGAGGTCCAGCACGCGGCTCAGCGGGGCCCCGGTCCGGGCGAACAGGTCCTCGTAGACCGACGGGAGCGTCAGCAGCGACGGCCCGGTGTCGAAGACGAACCCGTCCCGGGCGTAGCGGCCGAGCTTGCCGCCGACGGCGGCCGACTGCTCCAGCACCGTCACGTCGTGACCCGCGTGGGCCAGCCGGACGGCGGTGGCCAGGCCTCCCAGGCCTGCTCCCACCACGACGACTCTGCTCACCGGACCTCCCTGCCCTTCCACCGCAGCGTGCCCCGGTACCGTCCCACGAACGAGCGGGTGGTGAGGTACGCCGCGGCCAGGACCGACACCGGGTGCGCCAGGGCGTCGGGCAGGGAACGGGCCCCCGTCGCCTCCGCGGTGAGGTAGCGGCCGAGGACCCCGGCGCCCACGCCGAGCAGGCCGACCCGGGAGCCGCGCAGCGCCGCCGCGGCCGGCCAGACGTAGACGAGACCGAGCACCGCCATGACGGCCGCCGCACCGGCGGGGGACCCGAACGCTGACCACAGCGACTTGGAGTAGCCGTCCTGGACCTGGGCCCACGAGGTGTACATCCGGCACGAGGCGACGCGGGAGCCGTCGCAGGGCACCCCTCGACCGCCCGTGCGCTTGACCGCGCGGAGCAGGGCGATGTCCTCCAGCACCTCGCCCGCCACCGCCGCGTGACCACCGGCGCGTCGGTAGGCGGCGGCGTCGACGGCGAGCAGCTGGCCGTTGGCCGCGGCCAGGCTGGCGCGCGGGGAGCGCTCGGCGGCGTCCAGCGGGAGCGTGGTCAGCCAGGACCACTGCAGCAGCGGCTGGACCAGGCGCTCGCCGGGGGTGACGGCCAGCTGCCGGGGGTAGGGCGACACGAGGTCGAGGCGGGCGCGACGGAGCAGGTCGACGGTGGCGGCGACGGCGTGCGGGGCCAGGACGACGTCGGCGTCCACGAACAGCAGCACGGACCCGGTCGCGGCCTCGGCCAGCTGGTGGCAGGCGAAGGGCTTGCCCCCCCAGCCGTCGGGACGTTCCTGCCCGGTCAGCAGCCGCACCCTCCCGTCGCGGCGGGCCGTGTCGCGGACGGTCTCGGCCGTGGCGTCGGTGCTGCCGTCGTCGCAGACGAGGACCTCGAGGTCCGCGACCCCGGTCTGCTCGGACAGCGAGTCCAGCAGGGCGGGCAGCGAGGCCTCCTCGTCGCGGGCCGGCACCAGGACGCTGACCCGTTCGGCGGTGGGCGGCGGCTCGTCGCCGGGACGCCGCAGCCGGGTGACGTTCCACGCCGTGTGGGCCGTGAGGGCGACGGCCAGCCCGGTGCCGAGGACGGTGAGCCGCTCGGGGCCGCGGCTCACGCTCGCGTCGGTCGCGGGAGGGGGTGACGCGGCCCGTTCGGCCCGTTCGTCCCGGGCGGCCCGGTCGAGCCGGTCGCCGCGGTCCGGCGGTGGTGGCGGGAGAACAGCCACAGGTAGGGGGCCACCACCAGGCCCATCCCGACGAAGCCGTACGCGGCCACCTCGGGCCGGCCGAAGAAGGCCACGTTCGCGAGACCGGAGCCGAGCCAGGTCCAGGCGAGCATCAGGGCGGGCACCGACTCCTCGACCTCGCGGTTGGGGATCACGGCGTCGAGCACGCTGATCATGAGGACGGCGACCAGCAGCCACCCCGCGTAGTTCGTCAGCGGGATCCCCGGCACGCCCGGCAGGCCGGGCTCGGGGGAGGAGAAGACCCAGTGGCCGGCGTCGGTCATCTGCGGGTCGAGGTAGAGGTCCCAGGAGGCCAGGGCGAAACCTCCCACCGCGGCCGTGACGACCGCCCGCAGGAAGGCCGCCGTGCGACGGCCGAGCCGGTTGTCGACCCGGCCGAGGACGGCGGCGGCCAGCCGTCGTCCCAGCAGCAGCGTCGGCCAGGCCATCATGGTCCAGGCCAGCGGGATGACGACGGGCACGTCGAGCACCTCCGGGCCCAGCGTCCCGGTGTACTCGTACGGGCCGAACGGGAAGCCCGTGGCCGTGCCGACGGCCTCGGCGACGAGTCCGATGCCCCCGGCGACGAGCAGGAGGAGGACGGCCGCGCGGGCGCCCAGGCTCAGCGCGGCGTGGCTCAGGCTCGTCGCGCAGAACAGCAGGACCGTCACGACGGTGGACACCACGAGGGCCCGCCCGTCCAGCAGCGGGTAGGTGATCTGCGCCAGCAGCGTCAGCCCCGCCAGCACCAGCGGCAGCCCCAGCGGGGACAGGAAGGCGCGGCGAGGGGTTCGCTGTCCTTCGTCGGGCATGACGGGGAGTCTAGGTGGCGTCGCCCGCCGCGGTCAGGGGCGGGCCCACCACGGCGCTGCGGCCACCCGTCAGGCGCACCAGCTCGTCGTGGCCGGTGGGGAACACCGTGTGCGGGTGACCGGCAGCCGCCCACACCTCGCCCAGCTCCGCCAGCGAGGCGTCGACCAGGGTCGGCAGCGGGCTCGGGTGCCCGACGGGGGACACCCCGCCGATGACGAAGCCGGTGGCGCTGCGGACCAGGTCCGGCTCGGCCCGGCGGACCCTGGCCACCTCGAGCAGGTCGGCGACGAGGTCGGTGTCGACGCGGTGCCCGCCGGAGGCCATGACGAGGACCGGGAACGGGTCGCCGTCGCCCATGGCGTCGGGGTGCGGGTGGGCGACGAAGACCAGCGAGTTGGCGATCCGGGCGACGCCCACGCCGAGGGAGGCGGCGGCCTCGGCCGCGGTGCGGGCGCCGGCGTCCAGCACCTGGATGCGGTCGGGCACGCCGGCCTGCGCCAGGGCCTGCCGCACCCGGGTGACGCCCGGGTGGTCGGTGAGGTCGAGGGGTTCGGTCACGGACCGGAGCCTAGGACGACGGGGCTCCCGGGGGGGCCTCTGCGGGTGCCCTCCCCGTCCTGGCGGGCGACTCGCCGGGGCGGTGGACGGATGCCGGCGACCGGCCTACTGTTCGAACACGCGTTCGACGAACACGTGTTCGAACATCATCGCCACGACAACACCCTGAGGAGGTCATCGTGCGCCGTCACGACGAGCCCGTCCAGGTCAGGACCACCACCACCGGGGACGCCACCGGGGTCCCGGACGCCTTCCTGTGGCGCGGCCGGTTGTACGTGGTCCGCGAGGTGCAGGCCACCTGGCTGGAGAGCGAGCCGTGGTGGGAGGCCGCCCGCACCCCCGGGCACCGGGTCGCGCCCGAGCGGACGGTGTGGCGGGTCGAGGCGGGCGCCGGGCGTCAGCTCGGCACGGGTGTGTACGACCTGGCCCAGGCCGTCGCCGTGCCCGCGATGGCCGGTGCCGGTGCCGGTGCTCCGGCCGACCGTGCTCGTGACGACCGGCAGGACGAGTGGTGGTTGCTGTGCCGGCTCGACTGATCGACCAGGTCCGCCCCGACCAGGTCGTCGTCCTCCCGGACCACGGTGCGGGCTCGGACGGTGCGGGTTCGGACGGTGCGGGTTCGGACGGTGCGGGTTCGGACGGTGCAGGTTCGGACGGTGCAGGTTCGGACGGTGCAGGTTCGGACGGTGCGGGCTCGGACGGTGCGGCCGAGGTCAACGCCGCGGTCGTGGCGCTGCTGGAGCGCTCGCGCGAGGGCCTGCGGACCGCAGCCGCGGAGCTGGACGCCCGGGCCCGCTGGTCCGGCGCGCACCTGGCGGCGCTGCGCGCGGCCACGGCGGTCCTCGCGGTGCGGGGTCGGCCGGGTCCGGCCCGGTCGCGTCCGCGCAGCGTGTGGCAGGTGCTGCCCCGGCTGGCGCCCGAGCTGACGGAGTGGGCCGTGTTCCTGGGCGGGCTGCCACGGCTGCCCGAGCGCAGCGGTTGCGACTCCCGGGCCGCCGACGACCTGCTGCGCGACGCCGAACGGTTCCTGTGCGCCGTCACCCGGGTGCTGTCCCTGCCGTGGCGGCCCGTGCTGCCCGACGTGGTCCCGGCCTCGCGGTGACGGCGCCCGCCCGGCCGGTCCGCCGATGAGCGCGTTCACCCACCTCCACGTCGCCTCGGGCTACTCGCTGCGCCACGGGGCCTCGACCCCGGCGGCGCTGGTCGCCCGCGCGGCCGAGCTCGGCATGGACGCGCTCGCCCTCACCGACCGCGACGGCTGCTACGGCGCGGTCAAGTTCGCCGTGGCCTGCGCCGACGCCGGCATCGACCCGGTCCTGGGCGTCGACGTGGCCGTCGAGCCGTCCGGGGCGCTCGTCGGCCTGCCCGCCTGGGCCGACCCCTCCCAGGGCGGCCGCGCCGGGACGGGCGGGACGGGGGCCCGGCGCAACCCCGCCCGGGGAGGCGCCGTGGTCGACCCCCGCCACCCCCGCGTCACCGTCCTCGCGCTCGCCGCCGACCCCCGCACCGGGTTGCCGCCCGGTGCGGGCTGGGCCCAGGTCTGCCGGCTGGTGAGCGCCGGGCACGCCCGCAGCCCGCGCGGTCGTCCCGTCAGCACCGAGGACCTGCTGGTCTCCCACGCCGTCGACACCTCCGGGCCGACCGGGGGGACGGGGGCGCCTGCGCTGGCGGTGCTGCTGGGACCCACCTCCGAGGTCGGCCGGGCCGTGCTCGCCCGCCGCGACGACCTGGCCGTGCGGCTGCTCAGGCGCTGGGCGGCCCGGCTGCCGGCCGGCAGCCTGTACGTCGAGCTCGTCCACCACCGCAGCCGCCGCGACACCGTGGGCAGCGTCGGGCTGGCCGGGCGGATGCTCGCGGTCGCCGACGCCGCCGGGGTGCCGACGGTGCTCACCAACGCCGTGCGCCACGTCGACCCCGACCAGGGCCTGGTCGTCGACGTGCTGGACGCCGCCCGCCGCCTGGTCGCCCTCGACCCCCGCCACCTGGACCGCACCACCTCCGCCGGGCACCTGGCCGACGGGGCCGACATGGCCCGGCGGGCGCGCGAGGTCGCCGTCCTGGCCGCCGGCCTGCCCGGCAGCGAGACCGGGGCGGGCCCGGACGCCCTGGCCGCCCGGCTGCTGGCCACGACGGCCGCGCTGGCCGACCGGTGCCGGCTCGACCCGGCCGCCGACCTGTCCGTCGGCTCGGTGCACCTGCCCGAGGCCGAGGTGCTGGGCTACTCGGCCACCACCGACCTGCAGGCCGTGCTGGCCGCCCGCTGCCGCGAGGGCCTGCAGAGCCGCTACGGCTCCTCCTCGGTGCGCTCCCCGACGGGTCTGGTCGGTCCCGCCGACATCGAGGCGCGGCTGGGCGACGAGCTCGCCGTGATCGACCGGCTGGGCTTCGCCGGGTACTTCCTCACCGTCGCGCAGGTGTGCGACCTGACCCGCGGTCTGGGCATCCGGGTCGCCGCGCGCGGCTCGGGCGCCGGCAGCCTGGTCTGCCACGTGCTGGGGGTCTCCGGGGTGGACCCGGTCCGCCACGGCCTGCTGATGGAGCGGTTCCTGTCGCCGCTGCGGGCCACGCTGCCCGACGTCGACGTCGACGTGGAGTCCGACCGTCGGATGGAGGTCTACGACGCGGTGCTCGCGCAGTTCGGGCCGCAGCGGGTCACCTGCGTGTCGATGATGGACACCTACCGGGTGCGCCACGCCGTCCGGGACGTCGGCGCCGCGCTGGGGATGCCGCCCGGCGAGGTCGACGCCATCGCGACGGCCTTCCCGCACATCCGGGCCCGCGACGCCCGCAAGGCCATCGAGGAGCTGCCCGAGCTGCGGGCCTCCGGGCTCGCCTCGGCGGACCTCGAGCAGTTCTTCGACCTGGTCGAGGGCGTCGACGGGCTGCCGCGCCACGTCGCGCTGCACCCGTGCGGGGTGATCATCTCCGACTCGGGCCTGCTGGACCGCACCCCGGTCGAGCCCAGCGCCGACGGCTACCCGATGACCCAGCTCGACAAGGACGACGTCGAGGAGGTCGGCCTGCTCAAGCTGGACGTGCTGGGCATCCGGATGCAGTCGGCCATGGCGCACGCGGCCAGGGAGATCGAGCGGGTCGACGGCGTGGTCGTCGACGTCGACGACCCCGAGCAGGTCCCGCTCGACGACCCGGACACCTACGCCCTGATCCGCACCACGCGCACGCTCGGGATCTTCCAGATCGAGTCACCCGGCCAGCGGGAGCTCGTCGGCAAGTTCGCGCCGGACTGCTTCTCCGACATCGTCACCGACATCTCGCTGTTCCGGCCCGGTCCGGTCAAGTCCGACATGGTGACGCCGTTCCTGCGGGCCCGGCAGGGCTGGAACGCCCCCGAGTACCTGCACCCGGACCTCGAGCCGGTGCTGGCCGAGACCTACGGCGTGGTCGTCTTCCACGAGCAGGTCATCCGGATCGTCGCCGTCACCACCGGCTGCACGCTGGCCGAGGCCGACGAGGTCCGCCGCTCGATGGGCTCACCGGCCGGACAGCTGGCCGTCAAGCAGTGGTACGTGCCCACCGCGGTCCGGCGGGGCTACACCCCCGAGGTCGTGGGCCGGTTCTGGGAGGTGCTCAAGGCGTTCGCCTCGTTCGGGTTCTGCAAGGCCCACGCCGCCGCGTTCGCGCTGCCCACGTTCCAGTCGGCCTGGCTCAAGCGGCACCACCCGGCCGCGTTCCTGGCCGGGGTGCTGACCCACGACCCCGGCATGTACCCCAAGCGGCTGGTGCTCGACGACGCCCGCCAGCTCGGGATCGCCGTGCTCGGCCTGGACGTCAACGCCTCCGACGCCACCTACCGGGTCGAGAAGGTGGCTCCCTGGGACGAGCCGCCCCCGGAGCTGCTCGGCGTCCCGGGCCGCGAGGCCCCCACCCTGGAGGGGCTGCCCGACGGGCGGGAGTACGGCATCCGGCTGTCGCTGGCCGACGTCAAGGGCATCAGCGACGCCGAGGTCGCGCGCATCGTCGCGGCCCGGCCCTACGGCTCGCTCGCCGACTTCTGGCACCGGGCCGGGGTGTCGCGCCCGGTGGTCGAGCGGCTCGTGGTGGCCGGTGGCTTCGACGAGCTGTACGGCCTCACCGGGCGGGTCCACGCGCCGGGACCCGGCGGTGGGGCGGGCTACCAGCTGCCGTCGCGGCGGCGCGGTCGCACCACCCGTCGCGACCTGCTGCTTCAGGTGGCCGAGCTGGACCGGTGGAGCCGGTCGGTGGGTCAGACCAAGGGCGGGCGCGGGGTCGACCGCCGACGCAGCGGCGGCACGGCCGGCACCGCCGGGGCGGTGGCCCCGCAGCCGGTGACCCAGCTCGCGCTGGACCTGGGTGACGCCCCGGACGAGGCCGAGAGCACCGACCTGCCCGACATGACCAGCGCCGAGCGGGTCGTGGCGGAGCTGGACGTGCTGGGCCTGGACGCCTCCCGGCACGTCCTGGACTTCTACGCCCCGCTGCTGGCCGCCCTCGGCGTCACCCGCAGCCCGGACCTGGTGGCGCAGCGCAGCCGCAGCGAGCTGCTGGTCGCCGGGGTCAAGGTCGCGACCCAGACCCCGCCGATCCGGTCGGGGCGACGCGTGGTGTTCCTCACCCTGGACGACGCCACCGGGGCGGTGGACGCCACGTTCTTCGAGGACGTCCAGGGCCCGTACGCCGCGACGGTGTTCAACTCCTGGCTGCTGCTGGTGCGCGGGGTGCTGCGCCGTACCGGGCCGCGCGGGGTGTCGTTGCGGGCGACCGGGGCGTGGGAGCTGCCCGTGCTGTGGGCCTGCTGGAAGGACGGCGGCGTCGAGGCGGTCCACGAGCTGATGGCCCAGGTGCCCGTCGGCTTCGACGACACCGCGCAGGTGTCCGGGCACGCCGTGGCCGGGGCGGCGGCCAGCCGCTCCAGCCGCCCGGTCGTGGTCAGGCCGCCGACCGGCCCGGGCGGGGGACCGGGCGGCCCCGGCGGTCCGGGTCGTCCGACCGGTCCCGGCGGCCCGGTGGAGGAGCAGGTGGGCGAGGTCGCCGGCGGCATGGGCGGCGGGGCCCGACGGCGGGTGCTGGTGCACGCCAGCGGGTTCCAGCAGTCCCCGTACGCCGACATCACACCGGCCGGGGTCAGCGGCAAGGACCCGCGCAAGCTGGCCGAGGAGGCCGCCCGCGCCTCCCGGGCGCCGCGTCGGCTCTGGCACTCCAGCCCGGGGAGCTCCGGCCGGTGAGCGCACGGACCGACGCGCTGGTGCTGCGGGCCGCCCCGTGGTCGGCCCGTGCTCGTAGGCTGTCGTCGTGCCCGACACCCCAGCCCAGCGCCGCGAGCGACGCTCGACGCGCGCGGAGCTGCGCCACGAGGCCATCGGCCGGCTCGTCGGCCCGTTGCTCAGGGCCCCGGGCCCGGACGGCGGGGCCGCCCTCGTCGTCGACCTCGGCGGTGGGGCGGGAGCCCTCTCTGTGGAGCTCGCGGTGGGCGGCCACGACGTCGTCGTGGTCGACCCCAGCCTCGACGCGCTGGCCGCGCTGGCCCGCCGGGCCCGTGAGGCCGGGGTGGAGGACCGGGTGCGTGGGCACCAGGGCGACGCCCGGGCGCTGCCCGAGCTGTGCGGCGGGCGCGGGGTGGACGTGCTGCTCTGCCACGACGTGCTGGAGCTGGTGGACGACCCGGCCGCCACGCTCGCCGAGCTCGCGGCGGCCATGCGTCCCGGGGCCACGCTCAGCCTGCTCACCGCCCAGCGCAGCGGGGCCGTGGCGCTGCGGGCGGCCGTGGGCCGGGTCGCGGAGGCCCTCACCGCCCTCAGCGACCCCGACGGCCGCACCGGGGTCGACGACCCGCTCCTGCGACGTCTGGACGCCGACGCCACCGCGCAGCTGCTGGAGCGCGCGGGTTTCGACGTGGTCGACGTCACCGGCGTGCCGGTCCTGGCCGACCTGGTGCCCGAGGCGGTCATGGACTCCTCGCCCCGGGCCCGGGAGTCCCTGCGGCGTCTCGAGCTGGCAGCGGCGGACCATCCCGACCTGCGCGGTCTCGCCTCCCACCTGCACTGGCACGCCGTGCGGCGCTGACGTGGCCCGCACCACCCGGAGGCCGCCCTCTCGGGCGAACCCGGGAGCCGCCTCCGGGGCGACCCCGGGAGCGACCCGGTGAGCCGCCGTCAGGTGGGCCGGGCGGACGGCCGGGCGGCGGCGCTCGGGCTGACCGGTGACGACACCGGCTGCACCGTGCTGCACGCCGACATGGACGCCTTCTACGCCGCGGTCGAGCTCCGCACCCGCCCCGAGCTGGTCGGCCGTCCCGTCATCGTCGGCGGGGGGACCCGGGGGGTGGTGCTGTCGGCCACCTACGAGGCCCGCCGCAGCGGGGTCCACGCGGCGATGCCGATGGGGCGGGCCCGGCGGCTCTGCCCCCAGGCGGTCGTCCTGGAGCCCCACCACGGCCTGTACGCCGAGGTCTCGCGCGGGGTGATGGAGGTGTTCCGGTCCGTCACGCCCATGGTCGAGCCGCTCAGCCTGGACGAGGCGTTCCTCGACGTGTCGGGGGCGCGGCGGCGGTTGGGGGAGCCAGCGGCCATCGCGACGGTCCTGCGTGACCGGATCGCCGACGAGCAGGGCATCACCTGCTCGGTGGGGGTGGCGGCGAGCAAGTTCGTGGCCAAGCTCGCCAGCTCGGCCGCCAAGCCCGACGGCCTGCTGGTGGTGGGTGTGGCCGACACCGTCCCCTTCGTCCACTCCCTGCCGGTCGCGGACCTGTGGGGTGTGGGTCCCCGCACCCAGGAGGTGCTCACCCGGCTGGGCCTGCGGACGGTCGCCGACCTGGCCCACACCCCGCTGCGCACCCTGGAGCGCGCGCTCGGGCAGGCCCAGGGCAAGCACCTGCACGAGCTGTCCTGGGGGCGCGACCCGCGGGTGGTCGTCCCCGAGACCGCAGGCAAGAGCATCGGTGCCGACGAGACCTTCGCCCGCGACGTCGACGACCCCCGGGTCGTCCACCGCGAGATCCTGCGGCTGTCGGAGCGGGTGGCGGCCCGGCTGCGCGGCGACGAGGTGGTGGGCCGGACCGTCGTGCTCAAGGTCCGCTTCGCGGACTTCACGACCATCACCCGCTCGAAGACCCTCCGACAGCCCACCGACCTGGGTCGCGACGTGCACGCCGCGGCCGTGGCCGCGTTCGACGGCCTCGGCCTGGACCGGGCCAGGATCAGGCTGGTGGGCGTCCGGGTGGAGGGTCTTCAGCCCGCCGACACCGCGCCGGTGCAGCTGGAGCTCGGCGCGCCGGAGCACGGCTGGCGGGACGCCGAGCGGGCCGTGGACAGCCTCAGCAGACGATTCGGGGCCGGTGTGGTGCGGCCCGGGACACTGGTGGATCCTCGTCGTAGGAATACCACCGGCGATGCCGGGCACGACTGAAGTGGCCGCGTCGTTGAGCCGATGTCGACACCAGGTGTCGCGGCCAGGATCGCGCGTCTATCCTTACGGGACCCACAGAGAGCCAGGAGGTCAGCGGTGCCGCTCTCCGACCACGAGCAGAAGCTCCTCGCGCAGATGGAGCAGGCGCTCTACGCCGAGGACCCCAAGTTCGCCACGACCCTCACCGGTCGCCAACGGGGCGTCGGATCGGTGTCCCGCGCCCTCGTGGGCATCGGCTCCGTAGCCGTCGGCCTCACGCTGATCATCGTCGGCATCTCGATCGGTCAGCTCTGGCTGAGCGTCATCGGGTTCGTCGTGATGTTCGGCGGGGTGGTCTTCGCCGTGGCCGCCCCGGCCCCCTCCGCGGCCGCCAAGACCAAGACCGGCCCGGGCAAGCCCACCCGTGGCGGCCCGGCCCGAGGCAGCCAGAAGTCCTCGTTCGTCCAGCGGATGGAAGAGCGCTGGGAGCGACGCGCCGACGGCGGCGGTCTCTGAGCGGTCACCACCCGTCCTCCTGGGAGCCGGCTCGACGACGAGCCGGACGTCCGGGGCGGCAGCACCACCTGTTCGTCCCTGCGACCGGACCCCGCGGCCGGTCCTGACGGCCGGAGCCTGCGGCCGGTCCTGACGACCTGAGTCGGCGTCCGGTCCTGAGGACCTGAGCCGGCGCCTCCGTTCAGCCGACCCGCTCACCGACCCGTCCGTGCGGTGGGGCGACCAGGCGAGGGGCGGGGGACGGGAACCACGTCGCGACCGCCCGCTGACGGCCCTCCCTCGTGGCGGCGACGGCCTCCAGGACCGTACGCACGTCCTGCTCGAGCGTGTCGACCGGCGCCGGCTCGACCGCGTAGAGGGCGCGCTCGACCGCCTCGGCCAACCGCCGGACCGCGTCGTCGGCCTCGTGCGGCAGCCGCTCCCGCACCACCAGGTCGGCGGCCTGCTCCCGGACGGTGGCCCCGCGCGGCAGGGCCTGCAGGTCGCCCAGCCGTTCCAGCAGCTCGGTCCAGGCCGCCGTCGCCGTCGCCGCGTCGTCGCCCCGCACGCGCCGGGACCGGCGACGGCTGCGCCACCAGCGCCAGGTCCGGGGCAGGGCCAGCACGCCGGCCAGGACCCCGAGCACCAGCAGGACGAGACCCACCTGCGGCAGCACGGCGAGGACGGTGCCCAGGGCGCCGGTCCCCTCGCCCGTCGACGAGGAGGGGGGGACCGGGTCGCCGGGGGCGGCCTCCTCCGGCACCTGCGCCGGCTGGCTGGGGACCGGGGCGAACGGGTCGCCGGGCTCGGAACGGGGGATGGCCCACTCCGGCGGCAGCTGCGTCCGGGTGGACGGCGTCGGCTCGAACCGCACCCAGCCCACGCCCTCGAAGTACAGCTCCGGCCAGGCGTGCGCGTCGTCGGCCCGGATCTCCCACTGCCCCGGCGACGTCTCGTCCCCCGGCAGGAACCCGACGGCCACCCGGGCCGGGATGTCGAGGCTGCGCGCCATCAGGGCCATGGTCGAGGCGAACTGCACGCAGTAGCCGCTCCGGTCCTCCAGGAACGCCTGGACGGCGTCGCGGTCGGTCACGTCCGGCGCGTCCAGGGAGTAGGTGAACCCCCCGGTGTTGCGGAACCACTGCTGCAGCGCCAGCGCCTGCTCGTAGCGGGTCGCCGCCCCGGCCGCCTCGACGACGCGCTGCGCCTCGGTCAGCACGACCTCGGACATGTCGTCCGGGATCTGGGTCCACAGCGGGTCCAGGCCGTCCGGCGGGACGGCGTCGAGCCGGGCGGCGTCCGGGCGGATGTCGTAGTGGGTGACGGAGTAGGACAGACCCTCGGTGGTCTCCTCCTCCGACAGGACGTTCAGGGTCCGGGCGTCGTAGCCCCAGGTGCCGGCCACGTCGACGGCGGAGGCCGGGTAGGGCAGGGGCAGGAACGACTGCGCGAGCGGTCCCACGGCGATCGAGGTGGTGACCAGCGGGGCGTCCGCGAGCACCTGGGCGTCCGCCCCGGGCGGGGTGGGGAGCCCGTCCTGCAGGGGCAGCCCGGTGGCCGGGTCCGGGGGGGTGGGGCGCCACACGGCACCGTCGAAGGCGTCGGCGGTCAGGATCCGCAGCGGGTCCGGGTCGGTCGCCTCCGTCGCGTACCGCAGCAGGACCGTGTCGTCCTGGGACGCGAGGTCGTCCCGGATGTCCAGGAACGGGTTGACCGACCGGGTCCCCTCGCCGGCCCCACCCCCGAAGCGCTCCTGCACCATGCTCTGCAGCCGGCCGCCGCCGCTCCCCGGGGTCAGCAGGGGCAGCGCGGCCCCGGCGAGCAGCGCGACGGCCGCCGTGACGGCGGCCGCGGTCACCAGGTGCTCGGTGACCCCCGACGGCGCGGGCTCACCGGACCGGCCGCGTCGCTGGAGCACCGCGCCCCAGTCCCGGACCCGCTGGTCGGCGTCGGTGAGGGCGAGACCCAGGTAGCCGAGGGCGGCCGAGAGGTAGCCGAGCAGGCCGATCCCGTCCGGGGCCAGCGCCGTGGCGACGCAGACGACCAGCAGCAGCGGCAGCCCGGCCGCGCCCGGGCGTCGCAGGGGGCCGGCGATGGTGAGGGTGAGCACGGCGACCGCCCCGGCGGCGAGGGTGAGCATGGCCACCACCCCGGTCTCGGTCGGTGCGGGCGGCACGGCCTGCTGCGTGGTGGCCAGGCCGCTGCGCAGCAGGATCCCCAGCGCCTCCACCGAGCCCCGGGTGGGGACGAACCCCCCGGCCGTCGCCTGCGCCGGGACCAGCAGCGCCGTCGTGATGACGAAACCGGCCAGGGCGCCCAGCAGCGGCGAGAGCCAGCGCGGGAGGTTCGCTGCGGCCACGGCCGTCCCGGCCAGGCCCACCGCGACCACGACCAGGGCCACCGGCTGCAGCCAGTCCCGGTCGGCCAGCAGCGGCGTCAGCGCCAGCATGGTCATCAGGGTGGCCACGGCCGACAGCAGGGCCGCCCGGACGTCGCGGGTCACGTCCGCACCACCGTCATGCGGTCACCCGGGAGGCGCGCAGCTGTTCCCAGGCCCCGGCCAGGTCGTCGCCGGGGCGCAGCTCCGTCACCCGCCAGCCGGACTCGCTCAGCCGCGAGAGCGCCGCCTCGTGCCGGTCCTCCAGCAGGCGACGCCGGGCCGGTGACAGCTGCTCGAAGCGGGTGCTCACGCACACCATCGCCGCCCTGGCGGCGTCACGGGCGCTGCCCGCGAGCACCTCGACGTCCTCCGGGCCGACCTCGCCGAGCAGGGCGACGACCATCGAGGGGTGGTGCAGGGGCAGCTGCTCCACGGCGGCGGCCAGGGTGTCGGGCCCGGTGGGCCGGAGCACGGCGAGGCGGTCCAGCGCGTCCTCGACCGGGTCGTCGTCGGCGTCGTCGCGGTGGGCCGAGTCGTGCGAGGCCTGCTGCGGGTCCTCGCCGTCGCCGAGCAGGACGACGCGCTGCCCCAGGTCCGCGGCGTGGACGACGACGGAGGCGGCCGCCCGGACCAGCACCTCCAGGGTCGAGGCCTCGTCGCGGCCGCGCTGGCCGTCGGCCCGGGAGTCCAGCAGCACCACGGCGTTGTGGTCCTGCGGGTGCTGGTCGGGGCGGACCATCAGCTCGCCCCGACGGGCGGTGGTGGGCCAGTGCACCCGACGCAGGTCGTCCCCGTCGCGGTACTCGCGGACGTTCAGGTCCGGGTCCCCGACCACCCCGGCGCCGCCCAGGTCGGAGTCGCCGCCCCGGCCGGTGCGTCGGACCGGCAGCACGCTGGGCAGCGGGTCGACGACCGGCCGGACCAGCAGGTCGTCCCGGCTCGTGGCCTCCCAGGTCCGCTCCACCAGGCCGAAGGGCTCCACGCCGAGCAGCCGGGCCGGCCCCACGGAGAACCGGCCCCGGCGCGTGGCGAGCATCCGGTAGCTGACCCGGGCGGACTCGCGCGGTCGCAGCGGCGGCAGCACCACGCGGGTCGTGGCGCTCAGCCCCGGGGGCACGTGGTCCTCCAGCAGCAGCACCGGGGTGCGACCGGAGGAGCGGTTGGCCACCTCGAGGACGACCTCGACCTCCTCGCCGACGGACCCCCGGGGTGGCTCGGTCGAGCGGGTGACGGCCAGCTCGAGCCGCCGCGAGGCCATCAGCAGCACCACGACCACCGGCAGCACCGCCAGCAGCCCGGCCACGCGGACCAGGTCGGGCTGACCGAGGACGAGGGCGCACCCGAGGGCGACCACGCCGGCGGTGAGGAACGAGGTCCCTCGCGAGGTGAGCCCGGACCAGCTCGCGTGCAGGTCGGCCAGACGCACGACGGACCGGCTCAGCCGCGGGCGCCGGGCACGGGGGTGGCGGCGACGATCTCCGCGACCACGGTCGACGGGTCCTTGCGGGCCGTGCGGCCTCGGGAGCTGGGCAGCAGCCGGTGGGCCAGGACGGGACCGGCCAGCCGGCGGACGTCGTCGGGCAGCACGTGGTCCCGGGCCGACAGCGCGGCCATCGCGCGCCCCGCCCGCACCAGCTGCAGCCCGGCTCGCGGCGACGCGCCGAGGCGCAGGTCCGGGTGGGTCCGGGTGGCCTGGGTGAGGTCGAGGACGAAGCGTCGCAGCGCGTCGGAGACGTGCACCCCGCGCACCGCCGCCACCGCCCGGCGCACGGCCTCGGCGTCGGCCACCGGGGCCAGCGTCAGCAGGGGGTCGTCCCCGGCGTGGGTGTCCAGCAGCCGGAGCTCGTCCTCGGGCCGGGGGTAGCCCATGGCCACCCTCACCATGAACCGGTCCCGCTGCGCCTCCGGCAGCGGGTACGTGCCGTCCATCTCGACCGGGTTCTGGGTCGCCACCACGATGAACGGCGGCGCCAGGGGGTAGGTCGTCCCGTCGACGGTGACCTGCTGCTCCTCCATGGACTCCAGCAGGGCCGACTGGGTCTTGGGCGAGGCCCGGTTGATCTCGTCGCCGATGACGACGTTGGCGAACACGGCACCGGGGCGGAACTCGAAGTCCCCACGCTCCTGGTTCCAGATGCTCACCCCCGTCACGTCGCTGGGCAGCAGGTCCGGGGTGAACTGGATGCGTCGGACCGAGCAGTCGATGCTGCGGGCGAGCGCCTTGGCCAGCAGCGTCTTGCCGACGCCGGGGACGTCCTCCACCAGCAGGTGCCCCTCGGCGAGCAGGGTCACCAGGGCCAGGTCGACCACGTGGTCCTTGCCCACCACCACCCGGCGCATCGCCTGCCGGACCGCCCCCGCGGTCGCCGCCGCCTCGGCAAGCGTCGGCGCCTGCTGCTCGACCGTCGTCATGAACCCTCCGCACTCAGTCGTCCCCGCAGATCGTCGCACGGGTGGCCGGGTCGGCCCCGACGGACCGCCGCGCCCGTCCGGTCGGCCCGGGACGTCCTGACTGGTCACCATCCGTCCGCGCCCCCTCGTGCTCCACAACGCTCCACCTGGTCCCGACGAAGCCGCCGCGGGGCGCGCGGACACCCGGCGTCGACCGCATCGTGCCTGGTCAGAGCACCTGGGGAGGGGGTCAGGCTGACGGTCGCCGCGCCGGGGGGGGGGCAGCCGTCAGCAGTCGTCGGTCGGCGCGCCGGCGGCGATCGAGAACGCTCTGACCAGGTCGGATGGCCTCCTGACTCAAGTCGGTGGAGCGAGAGACCGACGATGTGGAGGAAAGTGGAGTAGCGTGGAGCCAGATGGGCTCACCGACGGGCGATGGAGGGGGGAGCCGATGTTCCTCGGGACGTTCTCCCCGCGCCTGGACGACAAGAACCGGCTGATCCTCCCCGCCAAGTGGAGGTCGGCCTTCGACGGCGGGATCGTCATGACCAGGGGGCAGGAGCGGTGCGTGTTCGCCTTCCCCCGGGTCGCGTTCGAGGGCCTGGTCGACGAGCTCGCCGGGGCCCCGCTGACCAACAAGGACGCGCGGGAGTACGCCCGGATGCTGCTGGCCGGGGCGCAGGACGAGGTCCCCGACAAGCAGGGCCGCGTGACCATCGCCCCGTTGCTGCGGGAGTACGCGGGCCTGAGCCGCGAGCTCGCGGTGCTGGGTGTCGGCCGCCGGCTCGAGATCTGGGACGCCACCACGTGGCAGGACCTGCAGCAGGCCGGCGAGCAGGCGTTCGCCGAACGCTCCACCGAGATCCTCCCGGGCGTGCTGTGAGCCCGGCCCGTACGCGCTCCACCCGACCGGCGGGGTCTCCCGCCGCCGCGCCCGTCCTGGCTCACCTTCCCCGGTGCCAGGCCGGTCGTCGGCGGCGTGGGACCCGGACGGTCGGTGCCCACGGCACCACCACCCACCACCAGGAGGACGGCATGACCGAGGTCGTCGACCCCGACCCCTCGTCCGGGCGCCCGCAGGGCGCCCCGGCCGAGGACGCGTCCGCCGCCGGCACCTCGGGGGCGGGTGACGCCGCGCACGTACCGGTGATGCTGTCCCGCTGCGTGGACCTGCTGCTGCCGGCCCTGCAGCACGAGGGTGCGGTCGTCGTCGACGGCACCCTGGGGCTGGGTGGTCACACGGCCGCACTGCTCGACGCCGCCCCCCTCGCCCGGGCCGTCGGTGTCGACCGGGACCCCGTCGCCCTGACCGAGGCCGGTCGACGCCTCGCCGGGTACGGCGAGCGGTTCGTGGGAGTCGGTGCCGTCCACGACGACGTCGACGAGGTGCTCACCGCCGCCGGCGTCACCCGGGTCGACGGCGTGCTGCTGGACCTGGGCGTGTCCTCCATGCAGCTGGACCTGGACGAACGGGGCTTCTCCTACGCCCGGGACACCCCGCTGGACATGCGGATGGGGGACACCGGGCCCACCGCCGCGGACGTCCTCAACACCTACCCGGAACGGACGCTGGTCCGGATCATGCGCTCGCACGCCGACGAGAAGTTCGCCGACCGGATCGCCAGGGCCGTCGTCGCCGCCCGCGAGCAGGAGCCGTTCACCACGAGCGCGCGCCTCGTCGAGCTGGTCTACGGCGCGGTCCCGGCCGCGGCGCGTCGCACCGGTGGGCACCCCGCCAAGCGGTTGTTCCAGGCGCTGCGCATCGAGGTCAACGACGAGATCGCCGGGCTGGCCCGCGCCCTGCCCGCCTGGCTGGAGCGGCTGACCCCCGGCGGTCGCATGGTCGTCATGTCGTACCACTCGGGCGAGGACCGACTCGTCAAGCGCGCCTTCGCCCGCCTGAGCACCGTCGACGTCCCGCCGGGGCTGCCCGTCGAGCCCGAGCCCGCCCCCTACGCCCTGCTGGTCAAGGGCGCCGCGAAGGCCACCGAGGCCGAGGTCGAGGCCAACCCCCGGGCCGCCTCCGTGCGGCTGCGTGCGATCACGAGGAGGTCCGCATGAGTGCTCCGGCCCTCGCGCCCCGTCCCGTCTCCCGTCCCGCACCTGGTCGTCCGGCGTCCGGCCGGTCGGTGGCCGGTGGGTCGGTGACGGCCCGGTCCGCGACGGCTCGGTCCGCGACCGCCCGCGCCACCTCGGCGCGACCCGCCGCGCGGACGTCCCCCGACCCCCGGCCGCGGATGCGGGTCGTCACACGACCGGACCAGGGTCCCCGACGGGTGGGGTTCGCGCTGACCTGCACCGCGGTCCTGGGGGCGCTGATGCTCGGGCTGCTGCTGCTCAACGTCGCCATCTCCGGCAACGCCTTCACCATCGCGGAGCTGCAGTCACGTCAGGGGCTGCTCGTGGACCAGCAGCAGTCGCTGGAGCAGCAGCTGCTGGTGCGCTCCTCGCCGTCCGCGCTGTCCGAGCAGGCCCGTGGCCTCGGCATGGTCCCTGCCCCGCAGACCATCGTGATCGCCCCGGACGGCACGGGGGCGCCGCCTCCGGTCGAGGAACCCGTCGAGGAACCGTGAGGCGCGCCGCACCAGCAACGCACCGACGCAGTCGCACCAGGGCAGAGTCCAGCTGAACGCACGTGAAGGGTAGGGATCCGATGCCGCAGGAACGGCGACCGTCCCGCGGCGCACCACGGCCCCGGACGAAGGCGGACGGCGCCGAGCGCCCCGCCCGCCGGCCCGCGGCGTCGGCCCGGCCCGCGGCGTCGGACCGGCCTGCGGCGTCGGCCCGGCCCGCACCGTCCCGCCCCGCGTCGGTCCGGCGCCCGGGCGGCCCCGGCGGCCCCGGCGGTTCCGGGAGCCGCGGGAACCGTGGTGGGCGGGGTGGCGGTCGAGGCAGGAACGCCCGACCCGGCCGGACCCCGCTGCGCCTGCGCGTCGCCCTCGTCGTGATCTGCGTCGTCTGCAGCCTCTACGCCGGCAAGCTGTTCCAGATCCAGGCGCTGGAGTCCACGGCGCTGGCCCAGGAGGCCCTCGACAGCCGGCTCCGCACGTCTGAGCTGCTCGCCCACCGCGGTGACGTCGTGGACCGGTCCGGGCAGGTCCTCGCCTCGACCGTGGAGAAGCGCCACATCACCGTGGACCAGACCCTGGTGGCGACCTACGTCGACCCCGAGGACCCCCGCCGGGCGGGCCCACGGGCCGCGGCGGCCAGGCTGGCTCCCGTCCTCGGCATGGACGTGCAGACGGTCACCGAGCGGCTCGACGGCGACGCCCGCTTCGGCTACGTCGTCAAGGACATCGAGCCGCAGGTGTACCGGGAGGTCGCGGAGCTGCGCATCGTCGGCATCTTCAGCGAGCAGGCGTCACGGCGCACCTACCCCGCGGGGCAGGTCGCGGCCGGCGTCCTCGGGTTCGTGGGGGAGGAGGGCCACGGCCTGGGCGGGCTGGAGATGAGCCTGGACGACGACCTGTCCGGCGAGGACGGCTACCTGCGCTACGAGGTCAGCGGCGAGAGCCGCGCGGCGCGGCCCATCCCCGGCGGCGCCACGGAGGAGAAGGTCCCGGTGGACGGCTCCGACGTGGTGCTCACCCTGGACCGGGACCTGCAGTGGATGGCCGAGGACGCCCTCGCCGAGGCCGTCCGCACCTCCGGCGCGCAGTCCGCGACCGCCATCGCCATGCGGGTGGACACCGGCGAGCTGCTCGTGATGGCCAACGCGCCCGGCTTCGACCCGAACGACCCGGGTGCCTCCGACGCCGAGGACCGCGGCAACCGTGCCGTCGGTGAGGCCTTCGAGCCCGGCTCCACGTCCAAGGTCATCACCATCGCCGCGGCCCTGGAGGAGGGCCTGGTCGCGCCCACCACGCCGTTCGAGGTCGCGGACTCCATCGCCCGCGGCGGCGGCCGGTTCAAGGACTCCCACCCCCACGAGGTGCAACCGTTGACGACGGCGGGCGTGCTGGCCGAGTCCAGCAACGTCGGCACGATCCTGGCGGGCGAGGGCATGAGCAACGAGCAGCTCCACGCCTGGTTCGAGGCCTTCGGCTACGGCAGGACGAGCGGTCTGGGGCTGGCGGGGGAGACCCCGGGGCTGCTGGCGGACCCCGGCGACTGGTCCGGCTCCCAGCGCTACACCGTGATGTTCGGCCAGGGCGTGAGCGTGAACGCCGTGCAGATCGCCTCGGTCTTCCAGACCATCGCCAACGACGGCGTCCGGGTCGAGCCGTCGGTCGTGGTGGGGGTCAGGGACGGTGACGGCGACGTGGTGCCCGAACCCACCGGCACCACCGACCGGGTCCTGTCCAGCGAGACGGCCGCCATCATGCGCAGCATGCTCGAGTCGGCGGTGTCGGGCGAGACCGGCACGGGCTCGAACGCGATCGTCCCCGGGTACCGCGTGGCGGGCAAGACCGGTACCGCGCAGCGCTACGACGAGGCCTGCGGCGGCTACTGCGGCTACACGGCCTCGTTCATCGGCTTCGCGCCGGCCGAGGCCCCCGAGATCGTGGTCGCGGTCAACGTGCAGGACCCCACCAGCGGCATCTTCGGCGGCACGACCGCGGCCCCCGTGTTCCAGAAGATCATGAGTGCCGCGCTCGCCGCCGAGGGGGTCCCCGCCTCCGACGGGGAACCCCAGCCCTTCCCCCTGACGTGGTGACCCGTGACCCCCTTCGCGACACCGTCACCCCCACCGGCGGACGGTAACCTCCGGCGCGTGCCGACGACCCCCCCGACGGTCCGTGAGCTCTCGGACCGCCATGACCTGCGGCTGCGCCTGCTCCCCGGCGCGGCTCCCTCCGGCGACGGTGACCACCGGTCGGCGACCGGGGACCCCGTAGCGCTGTCCGCGCAGGTCACAGGCGTGTCCCTGGACTCCAGGCGGACCGGTCCCGGCGTCCTCTACGCGGCGCTGCCGGGCGCCAGCACCCACGGTGCGCACTACGTCGACCAGGCGGTCCGCGCCGGTTCGGTGGCGGTGCTCACCGACCTGGCGGGGGTGCAGGTGGTCGAGCGGGTGCTGCACGAGGAGGGGCTCCAGGCGCCGCCGGTCCTGCTGCACGACGACCCCCGCGAGGTGCTGGGCCGCATCAGCGCGGACGTGTTCGGCGACCCGTCCGCGGAGCTGGCGCTGGTGGGCGTGACGGGGACCAACGGCAAGACCACGGTCTCGACGCTGCTCGACGAGGTGCTCCGGGCCCTCGGCGTCCGGACGGGCCTGGTGGGCACCATCCGCTCCCGGATCGGTGACGAGGCCCTGGCCAGCAGCTTCACCACCCCTGAGGCGCCGGACCTGCAGCAGCTGCTGCGACGGATGGCCGACGCCGGCTGCCGGGCGGTGTCGGCCGAGGTGTCCAGCCACGCCCTGGCCCAGCACCGGGTCGACGGCACCCGCTTCGCCCTGGTGGTGTTCACCAACCTGTCGCGGGACCACCTGGACTTCCACGGCACGCTGGCCGGCTACTTCGCCGCCAAGCTGCGGCTGTTCACCGGCGGGTTCGCCTCGCGCGCGGTCGTCGGGGTCGACGACCGCTGGGGCCGCGCCGTGGCCGACGCGGCCCGTGAGAACGGCCTGGCCGTGCTCACCGTCGGCGCGCCCGGCACCGGCGCGGACGTGACGGTCGCGGTGCGTGCGGTCGAGCCGTCCGGGCGTCAGCAGGTGGCCGTGACGGGACCGTTCGGGCCGGACGGGGCGCTCACGGACCTGCAGCTGCGGCTCGGCATGCCCGGCGCGTTCAACGCCACCAACGCCGCCCTCGCCCTCAGCGCGGTCCACCTGCTGCTGGCCGGCGGCCCGGACGGTGGCCCGGACGCGCGTCCCCCGGTGCTCGACCGCGACGTCGACCTCGACGAGCTGGTGCGGGCCGTCACCGGGGTGGCGGGCGTCCCGGGGCGGATGGAGCGGGTCGGGCTGCCCGGCCGGGACGACCTCCCGCTGGTCGTCGTGGACTACGCCCACACCCCGGAGGCCGTGGTCGGTGCCGTGGCGGCCCTGCGCGCGGCGACCCCCGGCCGGCTCGTGGTCGTCCTGGGCGCCGGCGGTGACCGCGACCGCGGCAAGCGCCAGGGCATGGGCGAGGCCGCCTCGGCGGCGGACCTGGTCGTCGTGACCGACGACAACCCCCGGGGCGAGGACCCGGCCCTGATCCGCGCCGCCGTCCTGGCCGGTGTCGGGGCGCCCGTGCTGGAGGTCGGCGACCGGGCCGAGGCCGTGGCCGCCGCGCTGGCCGCCTGCGCGGGCCCCGACGACACCGTGCTGCTCGCCGGCAAGGGTCACGAGACCGGCCAGACCGTCGGCGGCACGACGACCCCGTTCGACGACCGGGCCGTCGCGCGCGACGCGCTGGTGGCCTGGCGCCCGACCGGGGGTGGCCCGGCGTGATCGTCAGCGACGCACGACAGCTCGCCGAACTCGTCGGCGGCACCCTGGTCGCCCCGGAGCAGGGCGAGCTGCCCCCCCTGAGCGGTGTGGCCGTCGTCGACTCCCGGGCCGTGGCGCCGGGCGACCTGTTCGTGGGGCTGCCGGGGGAGCACGTCGACGGGGCCGACTACGTCGCGGCGGCCTTCGCGGCCGGTGCCGCCGCGGCCCTGGTGCAGCGGGCCCCGGCCGACACCCCCCCGGGACCGGTCGTCGTGGTCGAGGACGGCGTGGCGGCCCTGACCACGCTGGCGGCGCACAGCCACGCCCGGCTGCGGGACGCCGGCCTGGTGACGGTCGGCATCACCGGCAGCGCGGGCAAGACCACCTGCAAGGACCTGCTCGCCGCGGTGCTCCGCCACGCCGGGCACGGGGAGGCGCTGGTCGCCACGCACGGCTCGTACAACAACGAGCTCGGGCTGCCGCTGACGGTGCTGCGGGCCGGGAGCGGCACCCGCTTCCTGGTGCTGGAGATGGGGGCCCGGGGGCCCGGGCACATCCGCCACCTGACCGAGGTCGCCCGGCCCGACGTCTCCGTCGTGCTCGGTGTCGGCACCGCCCACCTGGGCGAGTTCGGCAGCCGCGAGGCGATCGCGTCCGCCAAGGGCGAGCTGGTCGAGGCCCTGGACGCGGCCCGCCCCGGTTCGCTGGCGGTCCTCAACGGCGACGACCACCTGGTCCGCGCCATGGCGTCTCGCACCAGCGCCCCCGTCGTGCTGGTCGGGGAGGGCGACGGCAGCGACGTGCAGGCGGTCGACGTCGAGCTCGACGCCGACGCCCGGCTGCGCTTCGGCCTGCTGGGACGCAGCACCGGCGCCTCCGGGCGCGCCGAGCCCGTGCGCCTCGCCCTCACCGGTGAGCAGCACCTGGGCAACGCGCTGGCCGCGGCCGCCGTCGCCCTGCACCTGGGCGTCCCCGCCGCCGTCGTGGCCGAGGGCCTCACCGCCGCGCGTCCCGTGGCCCGGTACCGGATGGAGGTCGTCGACCGCCCCGACGGCGTCCGCGTCGTCAACGACGCCTACAACGCCTCGCCCGAGGCCGTGGCCGCCGCCCTGCGGGCCCTGGCCCACATGGGCCGTGCCGCGCGCCCGCCACGACGGACGTGGGCCGTGCTGGGCGAGATGCTGGAGCTCGGCGACGGCGCGACCGAGGCGCACGACCGGATCGGCCGGCTGGCGGTGAGGCTCAACATCGACCGCCTGGTGGCCGTCGGGCCCGGGGCCCTGCTCGTGCACGCCGGGGCCGTGCAGGAGGGCAGCTGGGGCGAGGAGTCGGTGCACGTGGCCGACGCCGACGCCGCCCTGGCCCTGCTGCAGGCCGAGCTCGCCCCGGGCGACGTGGTCCTCGTCAAGGCCAGCAACTCGATCGGGTTGTGGCGCCTCGGCGACACGCTCGCGACCGGAACGCACAGAGGACACGAGGAGACCGACCGATGAGGACCGTGCTGATCGCCGCCGGCACGAGCCTCGTGCTGACGCTGCTGGCCACGCCGCTGTTCATCCGGGTCCTGGTGCGCCAGGGCTACGGGCAGTTCATCCGCGACGACGGACCCACGACCCACCACACCAAGCGGGGCACCCCGACCATGGGCGGGGCGGTGATCATCGTCGTCGTCCTGGTGTCGTACCTGTTCGCGCACCTGGTCACGCTGACGCCCGTCACGTGGTCCGCGGTGCTCGTGCTGTTCCTCATGACGGGGCTGGGGGCCGTCGGGCTGCTCGACGACCTGACCAAGATCAGGAACCAGCGCAGCCTCGGGCTCAAGGCCTGGCAGAAGCTCACGGGGCAGTCCCTGGTGGCCGTCACCTTCGCGGTGCTCGCGCTGCAGGTGCCCAACGAGGCCGGCCGGACCCCGGCGTCCACGTCCATCTCCTTCATCCGGGACATCTCGGTGCTCGACCTGGCCGTCACGGGCGCGGTCGGCGGCACCGTCCTGTTCGTCCTCTGGGCCTACCTGCTGATCGCCGCGGCCAGCAACGGCGTCAACCTCACGGACGGCCTGGACGGCCTGGCCACCGGCGCCAGCCTGTTCGTGTTCGGCGCGTACACGCTGATCGGCGTGTGGCAGTCCGGCCAGTCCTGCCTGGGGCCCAACGTGGGCCCGCAGTGCTACGAGGTGCGCGACCCCCGTGACCTCGCGGTCGTGGCCGCCGCCCTGCTGGGCGCCTGCTTCGGGTTCCTGTGGTGGAACGCGTCGCCGGCCAAGATCTTCATGGGCGACACGGGCTCGCTGGCCCTCGGCGGCGCCATCGCCGGGCTGGCGATCACCACCCGGACCGAGCTGCTGCTCATCATCCTCGGCGGGCTGTTCGTCATCATCACCGCGTCGGTGATCATCCAGGTGGCGGGGTTCAAGCTGACGGGCAAGCGCGTGTTCCGGATGGCACCGCTGCAGCACCACTTCGAGCTCAAGGGCTGGAACGAGGTGACGATCGTCATCCGCTTCTGGATCATCGCCGGGCTGTGCGTGGGGGCCGGGCTCGGGGTGTTCTACGCGGAGTGGGTGGTCGGCGCGTGAGCGAGGCACCCGCTGACGGGCCGGCACCGGGCCGGGACCGCGAGGCCGCCGTCGACCGGGTCAGCGGCCTGGGCTGCGACCTGCGAGGGCTGACCGCGGTCGTGGCGGGGCTGGGGCTGTCCGGCTTCTCCGCCGCCGACGCGCTGCTCGAGCGGGGGGCCGACGTCACGGTGGTCGACGACACCGCACCCGCGGCGGGCAGCCCCGCCGCGGAGCGGGCCCACCTGCTCGACGTCCTGGGGGCCCGGCTGCTGCTGGGCGCCGACGCCGCCCGCCTCGCCGTCGACCCCGACCCCGTGCTCGGCGGGGCCGACCTCGTCGTCGCCTCGCCCGGCTGGCGGCCCACCCACCCCGTGCTGGCGGCGGCGGACCGTCTCGGGGTCGTCGTCTGGGGCGAGGTCGAGCTGGCGTGGCGGCTGCAGGGCCCCGACGGCCCGCCGTGGCTGGCCGTCACCGGGACCAACGGCAAGACCACGACCGTGGAGCTGCTCGGCCAGGTGCTGACGGCGGCGGGGCTGCGCGCCCGGACGGCCGGCAACATCGGCACCCCGATCGTCGACGTGGTGCGCGACGTGGCCGAGGACGGCACCCCCGGCTACGACGTCGTGGCGCTGGAGCTGTCGAGCTTCCAGCTGCACCTCGTCCGGACGGTGTCGCCCTACGCGTCGGTGTGCCTCAACGTCGCCCCGGACCACCTGGACTGGCACGGCGGGTTCGACGCGTACCGCCTCGACAAGGGCCGGGTCTACGAACGCACCCGGGTCGCCTGCCTGTACAACCTGGCCGACCCCGTCACCGAGCAGCTGGTCCGGGACGCCGACGTCGTCGAGGGCTGCCGGGCCGTCGGGTTCGGCCTGGGCGCCCCCGCCGTCGGGGACCTCGGCGTCGTCGACGGGCTGCTCGTCGACCGCGGCTTCATCGCCGAGCGCGACCGGGCCGCGGCCGAGCTCGCCGCCGTGACCGACCTCGTCGGGCTGGCGGGGGAGCCCGTGCCGGACCACGTGGTGGCCAACGCGCTGGCCGCCGCCGCCCTGGCCCGCGCGCTCGGGGTCCCGGCCGAGGCGGTCCGGGACGGGCTGCGCGGGGCCCACCTGCCGCCGCACCGGGCCGCAGTCCTGGGCGAGGTGGCCGGGGTCCGGTACGTCGACGACTCCAAGGCGACCAACCCGCACGCGGCCGACGCCTCCCTCGGCTCGTCGACCCAGGTGGTCTGGGTCGCCGGGGGGCTGGCCAAGGGCGCCGACTACGACGACCTGGTCGCCCGGCACGCCTCGCGGCTGCGGGCGGCGGTCCTGATCGGCGCGGACCGCGAGCTCGTCGCCGCAGCACTGCGCCGACACGCGCCCCAGATCCCCGTCGTGCTCGTCGACCCCCCCGACACTGGGCGGGTGGGAGCACTCGACGTCGCGGCGGCCGGCCGGTTCATGGACGACGTGGTCGAGGCCGCCACCTCGCTGGCCGGTCCGGGGGCCACGGTGCTGCTGGCCCCGGCCGCGGCGTCGATGGACCAGTTCACGTCCTACGTGGCCCGCGGCGAGGCCTTCGCCGGTGCCGTCGCGAGGCTGTCCGGCCCCTCGGGCCCCTCCGGCCCGCTGTCGGCGGGCTCGTGACGACGCAGACCCAGGCCACCGGTTCCGCCTGGCTGCCCGGCCCGCTGCACCGCTGGGCGCGGGCCCTGGACACACCGGTCACGTCCTTCGTCCTGGTGGCCTCGGCCACCGGGCTGCTGCTGGTGTTCGGCCTGCTCATGGTGCTGAGCTCCAGCAGCGTGGAGTCCTACGCCGCCTCCGGCAACCCGTGGTCCATCGTCAGCCGGCAGCTCATGTTCGCCGCGGTCGGGCTGCCCCTGCTGCTCGTCGCGGCGCGTCTGCCCGTGCTGTGGTGGAAGCGGCTGGGCTGGCCCGCCCTGCTCCTGGCCCTGCTGCTGCAGTCGCTGGTGTTCGTCCCCGGGCTCGGCTTCGAGGTCAACGGCAACCGGAACTGGATCAGCGTCGGGGGCTTCACCGCGCAGCCCAGCGAGGCGGTCAAGCTGGCCCTGGTGGTCTGGGCCGCGACCGTGCTGGCCCGCAAGCAGGACCTGCTGGGTCGCCTCGGCCACGTCGTGGTGCCGGTGCTCTTCCCGTTCGGCCTGCTGGCCCTGGGTCTGGTGCTGGCCGGCGACGACCTGGGCACCGGGCTGGTCATCATGATGATCCTCGCCGGGCTGCTCTACGCGGCCGGCACCCCGCTGCGCTACTTCGTGATCGGCGGGGTCGTGACCGTGGCCGGCGTCGCCGCCCTGGTGGTCCGCGAGCCCTACCGGATGACCCGGGTCGAGGCCTGGCTCACCGGCAACCAGTGCGCCGACATCTACGGCGAGTGCTGGCAGCCCACCCACGGCATGTGGGCGCTGGCCTCGGGCGGCTGGTGGGGTCTGGGGCTGGGCGGCAGCCGCGAGAAGTGGGCCTGGCTGCCGGAGGCGCACAACGACTTCATCTTCGCCATCGTCGGCGAGGAGCTGGGCCTGCCGGGCACCCTGGCGGTGCTGGGGCTGTTCGTCGCGCTGGCCGTCGGCATGGTCCGCGTCGCGCACCGTGCGGTGGACCCGTTCGTCGTGATCGCGACCACGGGGGTCATGGTCTGGGTGCTGGGCCAGGCCCTCATCAACATCGGCGTCGTCATCGGCGTGCTGCCCGTCATCGGGGTCCCGCTGCCCCTGGTGTCCAGCGGCGGGTCCTCGCTGGTGACCACCATGGTCGGCCTGGGCATGGTGATGTCGTTCGCCCGGTCCGAGCCGGGCGCCCGCGAGGCGCTCGCGACCAGCGCGCGCACGGCCCGCTCCGGTGCGGCCGTCGTCGTCGACACGGGGCTGACGCGCTCGCGTGCGACCACCGCGCGACCGCGACGGTGAGCGCCGTGACCCCCCCGAGGGACGGTCGTCCCCTGTCGGTGGTGCTGGCCGGGGGAGGCACGACCGGCCACGTGGCTCCGTTGCTCGCGACGGCCGAGGCCCTGCTGCGCCGTGACCCGCGGACCCGGGTGACGGTGCTGGGCACGGCGGAGGGGCTGGAGGCGAGGCTGGTGCCCGCGGCCGGGCTGCCGCTGCGCCACGTGCCGCGCGTCCCGCTGCCGCGCCGCCCCTCGCCCGACCTGCTCCGGCTGCCCGGTCGGCTCCTCGCCGCCGTCCGCACCGCCCGGCAGGTGCTGGCCGACGTCGACGCGGACGTCGTCGTGGGCTTCGGCGGGTACGTCGCCACCCCGGCCTACCTGGCCGCCCGCAAGGCCGGGCTGCCGATGGTCGTGCACGAGCAGAACGCCATGCCCGGGATCGCGAACCGGCTGGGGGCCCGCCTCACCCCCCACGTCGCCACCACCTTCCCGGGGACGCGCCTGGCGCACGCCACGCACGTCGGGATGCCGCTGCGGGCCGCGATCACCACGATGGACCGCACCGCCCTGCGGGCGCAGGGGCGGGCGTTCTTCGGTCTGCACCCCGACCTGCCGGTGCTGCTCGTCACGGGCGGGTCGCTGGGTGCCCGTCGACTCAACCAGGTCATGCCGGAGGCGGCGGCGGCCCTCGCGGCCGCGGGCGTGCAGGTGCTGCACGTCAGCGGACGGGGCAAGGAGGTCCGGCTGCCGCCCGGCACCCCCGCCGACGCGCCCGAGGCGGGCGGGCCCGGTGAGGCCCACCCGCGCTACGTCGTGGTGACGTACGTCGACCGGATGGACCTGGCCTACGCCGCCAGCGACGCCGTGGTCTGCCGGGCGGGTGCGGGCACGGTCTGCGAGCTCGCCGCGCTCGGCCTGCCCGCCGCCTACGTCCCGCTGCCGGTGGGCAACGGCGAGCAGCGGCTCAACGCGGAGGCGCTGGTCGCGGCCGGTGGCGGTCTGCTGGTGGACGACGACCAGTTCACCCCGCAGTGGGTCCGTACGACCCTGCTGCCGGTCCTGCGCGAGCCGGACCAGCTCCAGGAGATGTCCACCGCGGCCCGCGAGTTCGGCGTGCTGGACGCCGCCGACCGCCTGGCCGACCTCGTGATCGACGCCGTGACCGACCCCGCCCGGGAGACCTCGTGATGCCCTCCACCACCGTCAGCGGTGACGAGCTGCTCCAGCTGCTCCGCACCGGTCCCGTCCACGTCGTCGCCGCCGGTGGCGCCGGGATGAGCGCCGTGGTCCGCCTGCTGCTCGCCGACGGGGTGCCCGTCAGCGGGTCGGACTCCCGCGACTCCGCCACGCTGCAGGACCTGCGGCGCGCCGGAGCCGACGTCCACGTCGGCCACGAGGCCGGCCACCTCGGTCCGGCGGTCCTCGTCGTGGTGTCCAGCGCCGTCCGCGAGGACAACCCGGAGGTCGTGGCCGCGCTCGCGGCCGGGGTGCCCGTCGTGCACCGCTCCGTGGCCCTCGCCGGTCTCATGCACGGCGACCGCGTCGTCGCCGTCGCCGGCACCCACGGCAAGACCACGACGACCTCGATGCTGACGGTGGCCGCCCGGGCCGCCGGCCTCGACCCCTCCTACGCCATCGGTGCCGACCTGGTCGCCGACGGGACCAACGCCCGCCGGGGCTCCGACCCGGTCTTCGTGGCCGAGGCCGACGAGTCCGACGGCTCGTTCCTGGCCTACCGCCCGGACGTGGCCGTGGTCAGCAACGTCGAGGCGGACCACCTCGACCACTACGGCGACGTCGAGGCCGTCCACGCCGCGTTCGCCCGGTTCGCCGAGCGGGTCCAGCCCGGCGGGCTGCTCGTGGTCGGGGCCGACGACCGGGGGTCGCGGGCGCTGGCGCGGTCCTCGACCGGCGCCGACTCCCCGAACGGGGTGCGGGTGGTCACCGTGGGCGAGGCCGCCGACGCCGACGTGCGGGTCCTGGTGGACCCCAAGGCCGAGCGGGAGGGCGACACGCTGGCGGTGGCCCGCCTGCTGACCGCGGACGGCGACGCGCCGGCGCCCGGGCAGTGGGAGCTGCGGCTGAAGGTCCCGGGTCGGCACAACGTCGTCGACGCGGCCCTGGCGTTCACCGCCGCGGTCCTGGGCCTCGGGCTGGACCCCGCCCGGGTCGTCGCCGGTCTGCAGGAGTTCACCGGGGCCCGTCGGCGCTTCGAGGTCGTGGGGGAGGCCGCCGGGGTCACGGTGGTCGACGACTACGCCCACCACCCCACCGAGGTCGCCGCCACCATCGCGGCCGCCCGCACGGTCGCGGGCCGCGGCAAGGTGCACGTGCTGTTCCAGCCGCACCTGTACTCCCGGACCCGGTTGTTCGCCGACGGCTTCGCCACGGCGCTGGGCGACGCCTCCAGCGTCGTCGTGCTGGACGTCTACGGCGCGCGGGAGGACCCCGAGCCCGGCGTGGACGGCGCCCTGGTGGCCGCGGGCGTCCCCGGCGCCCGGTTCCTGCCCGACCGCGACGAGGCCGTCGCCGCCGTGGCGCAGGTGGCCCGGCGGGGCGACCTCGTCCTGACGCTGGGCGCCGGTGACGTGACCGAGCTCGGGCCGCGGTTGGTGAGCGCGATCGCCGCACGGTCGGGGAACGGCCGCCCCGGCTCGTGAGCGTCACCTGGCTCGACGAGCGGGTCGCCGGCGTCCGTGCGGCGTCGCGGCGGGCCCGGTTGGTGGGCACCGGGGTCCTCCTGCTCGTGGTCGGTGCGGCGGCCGGGCTCGGGTGGTGGGCCTGGGACGCCGGGCACCTGGACACCCGGGTCGTGCAGGTGAGCGGGACCGAGCGCATCCCCGCGGAGCAGGTGCACGCCCTGGCCGCCCAGGCCGTGGGGACACCGCTGGTCGCGGTCGACGTCGGGGCGGTCGACGAGGCCGTGCGGGAGCTGCCCCTGGTCCTGGACGTGCAGGTGGAGCGACGCTGGCCCCGCACCCTGGGCGTGGTCGTCACCGAACGGGTGGCCGTCGCCGTCGTCCCCTCGGGGGCGGACGGGTTCGACGTCGTCGACGCCGACGGCGTGGTCCTGGCCACCTCCGACACCCCGCCCGCCGAGGTGCCGCTGCTGCGTGTCGACGTCGAGCAGGCAGGCACCGACACCCTGGCCGCGGCCCGGGAGGTCCTGGCCGCCCTGCCGGCGGACCTGCAGCGCAGGACCACGGACCTGTCGGCGACGTCCCCGGCCGACGTCCGGCTCGTGGTCGACGGGGCCGACGTCCGGTGGGGGACCGCCGCGGACTCCGACCGCAAGGTCGAGGTCCTGCGGGGGCTGATGGACACCGTCCCGGGCTCGCGCTACGACGTCTCGGCACCCGGCGCTCCCGCCGTCCGACCGTGACCGTGGGGCGCCGTCAGCGCCCTCGGACGCAACCCGCGCGCGACACACCCGTCCCGGTCGTTGTTCCCGGGGGCGGCTGTACCTACCGTCCTCATCAGGAGAAGCTGACATAACAATAACCCTCTACCAGAGGGTTAGAGCTGCTCCAGCGAGGACGTCCCGCACGGGGACGTCCGGCACCGAGCGAGAGGTACGCCCATGGCCGCACCGCAGAACTACCTCGCCGTCATCAAGGTCGTCGGAGTCGGCGGCGGCGGCGTGAACGCGGTGAACCGCATGATCGAGGTCGGCCTGCGCGGCGTCGAGTTCATCGCGGTGAACACCGACGCCCAGGCGCTGCTGATGTCCGACGCCGACGTCAAGCTCGACGTCGGCCGCGACCTCACGCGCGGGCTCGGGGCCGGCGCCGACCCGGAGGTGGGCCGCAAGGCCGCCGAGGACCACGCCGAGGAGATCGAGGAGGTCCTGCGGGGCGCCGACATGGTCTTCGTCACCGCCGGCGAGGGTGGTGGCACCGGCACCGGTGGTGCGCCCGTCATCGCCAAGATCGCGCGCTCGCTCGGCGCCCTCACCATCGGTGTCGTCACCCGGCCGTTCACCTTCGAGGGCCGCCGTCGGGCGCTGAGCGCCGACAACGGCATCGCCCAGCTGCAGGCCGAGGTCGACACCCTCATCACGATCCCCAACGACCGGCTGCTCCAGATCAGCGACCGCGGCATCAGCGTCCTGGACGCGTTCCGCTCGGCGGACCAGGTGCTGCTGTCGGGCGTGCAGGGCATCACCGACCTGATCACCACCCCCGGTCTGATCAACCTCGACTTCGCCGACGTCAAGAGCGTCATGCAGGGCGCCGGTACCGCGCTGATGGGCATCGGCTCGGCCCGGGGCGAGGACCGGGCGGTGTGCGCGGCCGAGATGGCGATCAGCTCGCCGCTGCTGGAGGCCAGCGTCGATGGCGCCCAGGGTGTGCTGCTGTCGATCCAGGGTGGCTCCGACCTGGGCCTGTTCGAGATCAACGAGGCGGCCCGGTTGGTCCAGGAGGCCGCTCACCCCGAGGCCAACATCATCTTCGGTGCCGTCATCGACGACGCCCTCGGCGACGAGGTCCGGGTCACCGTCATCGCGGCCGGGTTCGACGACGAGGACACGGCCGAGGCCACGGGCGGCCGTCAGGCCGTCGCGGCCGCCGCGGGGAGCCAGTCCCAGCAGGCCCAGCCGCCTGCGCAGGGGAGCTACCAGGCGCAGCAGCCCGCCGCCCAGCAGTACGGCGGCCAGCAGAACGGCCAGCAGTACGGCGGGCAGCCGAACGGCCAGCAGAACGGCCAGCAGAACGGCCAGCAGAACGGCCAGCAGAACGGCCAGCAGAACGGCCAGTACGGCGGGCAGCAGTACGGCGGGCAGCAGAACGGCCAGCAGTACGGCGGGCAGCCGAACGGCCAGCAGCCTGCCCCGCAGCACGACGGGCAGCAGCACCGGCAGCAGCACGGCGGCCAGGCGCAGCAGCCGGGTGCCCCGGCCGCCCGTCGCGACGGCTACGACGACGCCCAGCAGCGTCCCCGGGCTGCCGAGGTGACCAACCCGCTCGACGCGCCCCCGGGCGGTGGCACCCGGGTCGTCGAGCTGCCGGCCGACACGCGCCGTCGTCCCGGCTTCCTGGACGACGACGACCTGGACGTGCCGGACTTCGTCAAGCCCGGTACCTGAGTCGGTGGGCCTGCCGGCGCGGGGGAGGAGCACGTCGCCGTTCCGGTGGGACCGCACGGTGGGTCGGGTCCGCCTCGCGGTGACGGGGGGCCTGGACCTGTCGGCCGCGTCCGCGGACGCCGGGTCGGCGCGTTCGGTGGTCGCCGGGGCGCTGGGGACCTCGCCCGAGCGACTGCTCCTCCCGCGGCAGGTGCACTCCGACCGTGTCGTGGTCGCCGACGGCCCGTGGTGCGACGGGGCCCCGGAGGCGGACGGCGTCCTGCTCGTGGGCGCGCCGGGCGGGGCGGGGACCGTCACGGGCCCTCGGGGGGGTGACGCCGGCACGGTCCTGGTCGCCGGGGTCCTGGCCGCCGACTGCATGCCGCTCCTGCTGGTCGACCCGCAGCGCGCGGTCGCGGCCGCCGTGCACGTCGGCCGGCGGGGTCTGCACGGCGGGATCGTGGGTGTCGCCGTCGACGCGATGGTCGCCGCCGGTGCCCGACAGCTGCTCGCGGTTCCCGGGCCGACCGTCTGCGGGCGCTGCTACGAGGTGCCGGCGCAGATGCGGGACGAGGTGGCCGCCGCCGTGCCGGGCGCGGCGTCCACCACGCGTGCGGGGACCCCGGCGCTGGACATCCCGGCCGGGGCTCGGGGGCAGCTGGAGCGGGCGTCCTCGCGGCACGGCCTGCCCCTGAGGATCGACGAGTCGTGGTGCGCCTGCACGGTGGAGGACCCCCGGTCCTTCAGCCACCGCCGTGACGCCCCCACCGGTCGTCACGCCGCCCTGGTCGCCGTGGTCGCGGCGTGAGCGGCGACGAGGCGCGTCGGGCGGAGCTGGTCTCCGGCCTGGGCCGGGTGAGGGCCAGGGTGTCCGACGCCTGCGCCGCGGCCGGCCGGTCACCGTCGGGCCTGACCCTCGTCGTGGTGACCAAGACGTACCCCGTGAGCGACGTGCAGGTCCTGGCCTCGCTGGGTGTGCGTGACGTGGGGGAGGCGCGCGAGCAGGAGCTCCGCGACAAGCGCTTCCAGGTCGACGCCGAACCGGACGCCGCGACCGCGGGGCTGCGGTGGCACGTGGTGGGCCGGCTGCAGCGCAACAAGGCCCGCTCCGTCGGGCGTCTCGCCGACGTCGTGCACTCCGTGGACGACGAGCGGCTGCTGCCGCGGCTGTCGGACGGCGCGAGCGAGACGGGCCGGCAGGTGGGGTGCTTCGTGCAGGTCAGCCTGGACGGCGACCCCGCCCGCGGCGGTGTCGTCGAGGCGGGGCTGCTCCCCCTCGCGGAGCAGGTGGCGAGCAGCGCGTCGCTGCGGCTGCTGGGGGTGATGGCGGTCGCCCCGGTCGGGTCGGACCCCGCCGAGGCGTTCGCCCGCCTGCAGCAGCTGTCGTCGCGGGTGGCGCACGAGCACCCCGACGCGGTGCACGTCAGCGCCGGCATGAGCGGTGACCTCGAGCAGGCCGTCGCCCACGGTGCGACACACCTGCGTGTCGGGGCTGCGGTCCTCGGTTCGCGGTCCCCGACGGGCTAGCGTCGGCATCGGTAGGGGTGCCACTGCCTCGCACCGCAGGCGGTCTGGCATGGCCACGGCAGAAGGAGAGGCGTCATGGGCGCACTACGCAAGACTCTCGTGTACCTCGGCCTCGCCGAGGAGGACCGCTACGACGAGTACGAGGTCGAGGAGCAGGAGCCCGAGGCGGACCGTCGTCCCGTGCGCACCCGCCAGGACGAGTCCCGAGGGGCCACCGTGACCCACCTTCCCAGCGCCGTCCGTGCCGCCGGAGACCTGCAGCGGATCACCGCCGTGCACCCGCGCACCTACAACGACGCCAAGATCATCGGCGAGCACTTCCGCGAGGGCGTGCCCGTCATCATGAACCTGTCCGAGATGACGGACGTCGAGGCCAAGCGCCTCGTCGACTTCGCCGCCGGGCTGGTGTTCGGCCTGCACGGTGCGGTCGAGCGGGTGACCAGCAAGGTCTTCCTGCTCTCGCCGTCCGCGGTCGAGGTCACCAACGAGAAGCACGAGGTCACCGCGGGCGCAGGGCTGTTCAACCAGTCCTGAGGTCACGACCGGTCCCCGCGGCACCTAGGCTGTAGTCGTGGGCGTCGTCTTCGGGATCCTTGCGTTCGTCGTCTTCCTCTACCTGATCCTGCTGTTCGCGCGGCTGGTCATCGGCTGGATCGGCGTGTTCGCCCGTGACTGGCGCCCGTCGGGCCCGCTGGTCGTGGTCCTCGAGGTGGTCTACTCGGCCACCGACCCGCCCCTGAACGCGCTGCGCCGGGTCATCCCGCCGTTGACGCTGGGGTCGATCCGGCTCGACCTGGGGTTCATGATCCTGTTCTTCCTGACGGTGATCCTCTACAACGTCCTGATGTCCCTGGCCGCGTCGTTCTGACGACGTGATCCGTACCGGTCCCGCGGGGGTAGCCTCTGCGTCACCCGTGCAACGGTGAGCCAGTTCCTGCTCGATCGTCCGCTAACGTGACGGAGGCCCCAGGGCCTCCAACAGACAACTCGACGAGGTGACGACATGCCGTTGACCGCAGACGACGTGGTCCAGAAGCGGTTCAACCCCACGAAGTTCCGTGAGGGCTACGACCAGGACGAGGTCGACGACTTCCTGGACGAGGTGGTCGCGGAGCTGCGACGCCTCAACGAGGAGAACGAGGACCTGCGCCGCCAGCTGGCGCAGAGCGAGAGCCGCGTCTCCGAGCTGTCCGGCAACGGCTCCGCCGACTCCGCCCCGGTCCCGACCCCGGCTCCCGTGGCCAGCCCGGCCCCCGCCGCGGCCGCACCGTCCGGCCCGGTCCCGACCGGGGTCGACGCCGGCAGCGGCGACGTCGCCGGCATGCTCGCCCTGGCGCAGCGGCTGCACGACGAGCACGTCCACAACGGCGAGCAGGAGCGCGACCGCCTCATCGGCGAGGCGCAGGAGACCTCCAGCCGCCTGGTCCGCGAGGCCGAGGAGAAGCAGGCCCAGACGCTCGGCTCCCTCGAGCAGGAGCGTGCCCTGCTGGAGCGCAAGATCGACGAGCTCCGTGGCTTCGAGCGCGACTACCGCAGCCGGCTCAAGAGCTACCTCGAGAACCAGCTCCGCGAGCTGGACAGCAAGGGCCAGGTCGTCCCGGGCCGGACGCCCGGCGCGACGGGCGGTCGCAGCCTCGGCGGCGACGACGCCGCTGCTGCCGGCTTCCCCTTCGGTGGCCAGAACTGAGCTCCGCGACACGCACACCCCCGAGGCCGCGCGCACGTCTGCTGGTCCTCGGGGTCGCGACGGCGCTCGTCATCGCCGTCGTGGACCAGGTCACCAAGTACCTCGCCGAGGCCCGTCTGGAGACGGGCACCCGGGTCGACGTGCTGGGTGACCTGTTCGGTCTCCGGCTGTTCTACAACTCCGGGGCGGCGTTCAGCCTCGGCACCGGGATCACCCCCGTGCTGACGGCGTTCGCCTGCGTCGCCGTGGTCGTCATGGTGGTCGCCCTGGCCCGGACCTGGAGCATGTCCTGGACGGTCGCGCTGGGGATCCTCCTGGGCGGGGCCACCGGCAACCTCGTGGACCGGCTCACCCGGGAGCCCGGTTTCGGGCGGGGCGAGGTGGTCGACTTCTTCGAGCTGCCCAACTTCCCCATCTTCAACGTCGCCGACATGGCGGTCGTCTCCGGGGCCGTCCTCGTCGTCCTGCTGTCCGTGCGCGACGTGCCGTTCGCGGCCACGCCGGACGACGACGCCGCCGCGGCCGGCACCACGACCGACACCGACAGCCCCGCCCAGCACCCGAAGGACTCATGAGCCACCGATCCCTGCCCGTGCCCGACGGTCTGGACTCCGAGCGCGCCGACGCCGGCCTCGCCCGCCTGCTGGGCGTGTCCCGCACCCGTGCCGCCGAGCTCGCCGCCGGCGGGCACGTGCTGCTCGACGGTCGCGCGGTCGGCAAGTCCGACCGTCTGGTCGCCGGCTCCTGGCTCGAGGTCGAGATCCCCGAGGAGGCCGAGCTGTCGTCCGACGGCGCCCCGGTGCCGGGGATGACCATCGTCTTCGACGACGACGACGTCGTGGTCGTCGACAAGCCGGTCGGTGTCGCGGCCCACCCGAGCCCCGGCTGGACCGGCACGACCGTCGTCGGCGGCCTGGCCGCGGCCGGCTACCGGATCAGCACGTCCGGGGCCGAGGAGCGCCAGGGGGTCGTGCACCGCCTCGACGTGGGGACGTCCGGGCTGATGGCCGTGGCCAAGTCGGAGCGGGCGTACACCTCGCTGAAGGACCAGTTCCGGCAGCGGACGGTCGACAAGACGTACCACGCGCTGGTCCAGGGCCACCCCGACCCCAGCTCGGGCACCGTCGACGCCCCGGTCGGCCGGCACCCCACGCACTCCTACCGCTGGGCGGTCGTCGAGGACGGCAAGCCGAGCGTCACCCACTACGACACGCTCGAGGCGTTCCCGGCCGCGACGCTGCTCGAGGTGCACCTGGAGACCGGGCGGACCCACCAGATCCGGGTCCACATGTCGGCGCTGAAGCACCCCTGCGTCGGCGACACCACCTACGGCGCCGACCCGGTGATGTCCGCCCGCCTCGGCCTGAGCCGGCAGTGGTTGCACGCCCACCGCCTGGCCTTCGACCACCCCGGTACCGGTGAGCGCGTGAGGCTCGAGTCGTCCTACCCCGACGACCTCGTGCGCGCCCTCGACGTCCTCCGCGAGGACGACGCCCGCACCTGACGCCCCGGCCCGGCGTGGGGCCCCGGCCGATCCTCCCGGCCGCGTCCCGGGTCGACCACCCGAGCACGTGCCTGGCGACGCGGGGCCCGGGCCCGGACCGCGCGTCCGGGGTCGAAGCGTCCGGGGGGCGACCTAGACTCACCTCCGATGTCCAGCGACTCGTTCTCCCACCTCCACGTCCACACCGAGTACTCGATGCTGGACGGGGCCGCACGCATCGGTGAGCTCTTCGCGGAGACCGAGCGCCTCGGCATGAGCTCGGTCGCGATGACCGACCACGGCAACGTGTTCGGGGCCTACGAGTTCTGGTCCAAGGCCACCAAGGCCGGCATCAAGCCGATCATCGGCACCGAGGCGTACATCACCCCCGGCACCAGCCGGTTCGACCGGTCCCGGGTCAAGTGGGGTGACGGCAGCCGCGACGACGTGTCCGGCAGCGGCTCCTACACGCACATGACCCTGCTGGCCGAGAACACCCAGGGCATGCACAACCTGTTCCGGCTCTCCAGCCTGGCCAGCCTCGAGGGGTTCTACTTCAAGCCGCGCATGGACCGGGAGCTGCTCGAGCGGTACCACCACGGCCTGATCGCCACCACGGGCTGCCCGTCGGGTGAGGTGCAGACCCGGCTGCGCCTGGGCCAGTACGACGAGGCCGTCCGGGCGGCGGCCGAGCTCAAGGACCTGTTCGGCGCGGGCAACCTGTACTGCGAGCTGATGGACCACGGCCTGGACATCGAGCGACGCGTCCGCGAGGACCTGCTGCGGATCGCCAAGGACCTCGACCTCCCCCTGGTCGCGACCAACGACCTGCACTACACGACCCAGGCCGACGCCGCCGCGCACGAGGTGCTGCTGTGCGTGCAGTCCGGCTCGCGCCTGGACGACCCCAAGCGGTTCAAGTTCGACGGCGACGGCTACTACCTCAAGTCCCCGGCCGAGATGCGCCACCTGTTCCGGGAGCTGCCCGAGGCCTGCGACAACACGCTGCTCATCGCCGAGCGCTGCGACGTGCAGTTCACCGAGGGCGAGGGCCGCTACATGCCCCGCTTCCCCTGCCCCGAGGGTGAGGACGAGACCAGCTGGTTCATCAAGGAGGTCGAGCTGGGCCTGCAGGCCCGCTACCCCGAGGGCGTCCCCGACGCCAGCCGCAAGCAGGCCGAGTTCGAGACCGACGTCATCGTCGGCAAGGGCTACCCCGGCTACTTCCTCGTGGTGGCCGACTTCATCAACTGGGCCAAGAAGAACGGCATCCGGGTCGGGCCGGGCCGTGGCTCGGGCGCCGGGTCGATGTGCGCCTACGCCATGGGCATCACGGACCTGGACCCGTTGCAGCACGGCCTGATCTTCGAGCGGTTCCTCAACCCCGAGCGCATGTCGATGCCCGACTTCGACATCGACTTCGACGAGCGCCGCCGGGCCGAGGTCATCCGCTACGTCACCGAGCAGTACGGCGACGACCGCGTCGCCATGATCGTCACCTACGGCACCATCAAGGCCAAGCAGGCCCTCAAGGACGCCTCCCGCGTGCTGGGCCACCCGTTCTCCATGGGCGAGAAGCTCACCAAGGCCATGCCGCCCGGCGTGATGGGCAAGGACATCCCGCTGTCGGGGATCTTCGACCCCGAGCACAAGCGATACGCCGAGGCCGGTGAGTTCCGCACCCTGTACGCCACCGACCCCGAGGCCAAGGGCGTCATCGACCGGGCCAAGGGCCTGGAGAACCTCAAGCGCCAGTGGGGCGTGCACGCCGCCGGCGTCATCATGTCCAGCGAGCCCCTGCTGGACCTCATCCCGATCATGCGCCGGGAGCAGGACGGGCAGGTCATCACCCAGTTCGACTACCCGAGCTGCGAGAACCTCGGCCTGGTCAAGATGGACTTCCTGGGTCTGCGCAACCTGACCATCCTCGACGACGCCCTGATCAACGTCCGGGCCAACGCCGGCGTCGAGATCGACCTGGACGCGCTCAGCAAGGACCCCACGGACCCGGTGACCTACGAGCTGCTCGGGCGGGGGGACACCCTCGGGGTGTTCCAGTTCGACGGCGGTCCGATGCGGGCGCTGCTGCGGCAGATGAAGCCCGACAACTTCGAGGACATCTCGGCCGTCGGTGCCCTGTACCGACCGGGCCCGATGGGCGCCGGGTCCCACACCAACTACGCGCTGCGCAAGAACGGGCTGCAGCCGGTCAGCTACCCGCACGACGAGCTGGCCCAGGCCCTGGAGCCCATCCTCGGCACCACCTACGGCCTGATCGTGTACCAGGAGCAGGTGATGGCCATCGCCCAGCAGCTGGCCGGGTACAGCCTGGGCAAGGCCGACCTGCTGCGCCGTGCGATGGGCAAGAAGAAGCGCGAGGTGCTGGACGCGGAGTTCGTCGGCTTCCGGGACGGGATGCGGGCCAACGGGTTCTCCGACGCCTCGATCAAGACGCTGTGGGACGTCCTGGTCCCGTTCTCCGACTACGCGTTCAACAAGGCCCACTCGGCCGCCTACGGCCTGGTCAGCTACTGGACCGCCTACCTCAAGGCCAACTACCCGGCCGAGTACATGGCCGCCCTGCTCACCAGCGTCCGCGACGACAAGGACAAGTCGGCGATCTACCTGCAGGAGTGCCGCCGGATGGGCATCGAGGTGCTGCCGCCGGACGTCAACACCTCCGCCCGCGACTACACCCCGGTGGGGCAGTCCATCCGGTTCGGGCTGGAGGCCGTCCGCAACGTCGGCGGCAACGTGGTCGACCTGGTCGTCGCCGCGCGGGAGGAGAAGGGCGCCTACGCCGACTTCTGCGACTTCCTCGACAAGGTCCCGGCGCCGGTCTGCAACAAGCGCACGGTCGAGTCGCTGGTCGCGGCCGGGGCGTTCGACGCGCTCGGGCACACCCGCCGGGCGCTGACGGCGGTCATGGAGGACGCGGTCGACGAGGCTGTGGCGCTCAAGCGCAAGCAGGCCGACGGCCAGTTCGACCTGTTCGCGTCCCTGATGGGCGACGGCCCGCCCGCCGACGGCGAGGTGGCCATCGCCACCGGCGTCAGCGTCGTCGTGCCCGACCTGCCGGAGTGGGACAAGAAGGAGCTGCTGTCGCGCGAGCGGTCGATGCTCGGGCTGTACGTGTCCGACCACCCGCTCAGCGGCATCGAGGGCATCCTCGCGCGGCTGGCGGACGTGTCCATCGCGCAGCTCGCGACCGACGAGACCATCAAGGACCGGGCGAAGGTCACCATCGCCGGTCTGGTCACCGGGGTGCAGCGCAAGATCTCCAAGGCCGGCAAGACCTGGGCCATCGTCACGGTCGAGGACCTGGCCGGCTCCGTGGAGGTCCTCGTCTTCCCCAGCCAGTACGACATCGCCGGGCCGGTGCTCGGCGAGGACGTCGTCGTGGTGGTCAAGGGCGACCTCAACCGCTCCGACGAGTCGGTCAGCATCCGGGCGACCGAGATCACCCTGCCGGACGTCGACACCCGGGCCGACGGGCCGGTGACGATCCAGATGGACCTGGCGCGCTGCACCCCCGTCGTGGTCGAGCGGCTGAAGGTCGTGCTCGACACCCACCCGGGGACCACCGAGGTGAGGCTGCGCCTGCAGCAGCCCGGCCGCGACACCCTGATGCGCCTGGACGAGGGCCTGCGGGTCACGGTCACGCCGGCGCTGTTCGGCGACCTCAAAGCCCTGCTCGGCCCCGCGTGCCTGGGGTGAACGACCAGACGCTGCGCCGTCCCCGGCCGAACCGTCGGCGGGCACGGCGGTCCCCGCGCCGGGTGGCGGTGCGGGCCCTGCTGGTCTGCCTCGCGGCCGGACCGTTCGTGGGTCTGCTCTGGTGGCTGCTGGCCCCCGGCGGGCTCCGCGCGCCGGGCGACACCTACCTGGACCTGCTCCAGGCCGCCGGGACCGCCGACGCGGCGTTCGCGGTGGCGTGCCTGGCGGCCGGCGCCGCGGCGGGCATCTGGTGGGTGCTGGCCCGCGAGGAGGAGCACGACGCCCGGGCGGTGGGGCGCCTCGTGGGGCTCCTGGTCGGCGGTCTGCTCGCCGCCGTCCTGGCCTGGTGCACGGGGGCCCTGCTGCAGCTGCTGGTGCCCGTCGAGGTCGCCGACGTCCCCGCCGAGGTGCTGCGCGACCTGACCGCGCCGCGGCCCAACCTGGCGGTGGCGGCCGGTGTGCTGCTCTGGCCGCTGGCCACCGGTGTGCTGGTGCTCGTGGACACGCTGCGCGACGTGGCCTGGCAGGCGCTGCGGGAGGACCGCGACCGCTGAGGCGGCGTGCCCGGGAGGCCGGGGGCGGGGGCGGCCCGTCGCGGGCCGCGACCCGCCGGTCGGGTCAGTTGAGGCCGGGGGCCCGGCGGACGACGTCGGTGGCGGGCACCGCCCGCAGCAGCTGCAGCAGGACCTCCTCGCGCGCCAGCAGCTGCAGCGCCCGGCGCAGCCGCTGGGAGGTGTCCTCGGACTCCAGCAGGCGCTGCCGGTCGACCAGGTCCAGCAGCATGTTGGCGGCGACCGTGTACGACAGCAGCAGCGGGTCGTCCGGCAGGACGCTGTCGGTGCCCCGCAGCCGGGCCCGGTAGCGCTCGAACGCCGCCCTGACCGACCCGGCCAGGAGCGCGGCCGTGTCGCCGACCGGTTCGTCCAGCACCTCGACCCGACCGCGCAGGTAGGGCACGGCGGCGTCCGGCCGGCCGGAGTCCGGGTCGACGCCCAGCAGCCGGAACCGGCGGGTGCCGACGGTCTGCACGTCGTAGCGGCCGTCCGGCAGGGCGGTGACGTCGGTGAGCTCCGCGAGCGTCCCGACCTCGTGCAGGGCGCGGGCCCCGCCGACCCCGACCTCGTGCCCGGAGCGGATGGCGACGACCCCGAAGTGCTGGTCGACCTCGTCCGCGGCGAGCAGGTCGGCTACCAGGTCGCGGTAGCGCTGCTCGAAGACGTGCAGCGGCAGGACCAGCCCGGGGACGAGCACCGTGCCCAGCGGGAAGAGGGGCACCGTCGTGCTCATCGGCTCAGCGTAGGTCCGCGCCGCCCACCCCGCTCAGCGAGCCCTCCCAGCCCGGCGACGTGCCCGACGACCCGCCCGGACGACCCCGCCCGGCGACCGGCCCGCCGGGGGGCTCACCGGGCGACGGGGGCCAGGACGGCCGAGGTGATGCGGACGAGGTCCGCGGGGGCGAGCCCGATGTCGAAGCCCCGTCGACCGCCGCTGACGAACACGGCCGGGTGCGCGGCCGCCGAGGAGTCGACCACGGTCGGCAACCCCACCCGCTGCCCCACCGGCGAGATGCCCCCGACCACGTAGCCGGTGGTCCGCTCGGCGACGCGGGGCTCGGCCATCGAGACGCGCTTGACGCCCAGCGCGGCCGCCACGGCCTTGAGGTCGAGGCGGTGCGTGACGGGGACGACCGCGACACCCAGACCGGGACGTGGCGCCCCGTCGAGGGCGACCAGCAGGGTCTTGAACACCGTCTCCGGGGCCAGGCCGAGCGCGTCGGCCGCCTCCAGGCCGTAGGACCCGCCGTCGGCCACGACCCGGGGGTCGTGGGCGTAGGTGTGCCGGGTGTGGCTGATGCCGGCCTGCTCGAGGGCGACGGTGGCGGGGGTCCCGCCGGGACCGGCCGGGCTGCGTCGGGTCACGGCCCGACGGTACCCAGGGCGGGTCCGAGGCGCCCCGCGCACCGGTCGGGGAGCACCGCCCCGGGCGACCTACCATGGATGGGTGGAGACAACAATGGTCACGTCAGGCGCGACCGAGCTGGTCGACGCGCCCATCCGCACGCTCGACCTGCGGGGACGTCACCTGGAGCACCGGCAGCTGCGCGGCGTCGTCCCGCGCGCCGAGCTCGACGTCGAGGGCGCCCTGGCGGTGGTCCGGCCGATCTGCGACGACGTCCGGGCGCGGGGCGTGGCGGCCGTCGTCGACGCGACCGAGCGCTTCGACGGGGTCCGGCTCGAGCAGCTGCGGGTTCCCGTCCAGGCCCTCGCCGACGCCCTCGCGGCGCTCGACCCGGCCGTGCGGGCCGCGCTGGAGGAGTCGATCCGCCGGGCGCGGATGGTCCACGCCGACCAGCGCCGCACCGACTCGACCGTGCAGGTCGTGCCCGGCGGCAGCGTCACCGAGCGGTGGGTCCCCGTGGAGCGGGTCGGCCTTTACGTGCCCGGTGGCCTGGCCGTCTACCCCAGCAGCGTCGTCATGAACGTCGTGCCGGCCCAGGAGGCCGGCGTCGAGCAGATCGCGGTCACCAGCCCGGCCCAGAAGGACTTCGGCGGTCTGCCGCACCCGACCATCCTCGCCGCGTGCGCCCTGCTCGGTGTCGAGGAGGTCTACGCCGTCGGCGGGGCGCAGGCCGTCGCCATGCTGGCCTACGGGGCCCGCGACGCCGACGGGACGCTGGTCGTCCCGGGCGTGGACATCGTCACCGGACCGGGCAACATCTACGTCGCCGCGGCCAAGCGCCTGCTCAAGGGCATCATCGGCATCGACTCCGAGGCCGGCCCGACCGAGATCGGCATCCTGGCCGACGACAGCGCCGTGGCCGCCGAGGTCGCCGCGGACCTGATCAGCCAGGCCGAGCACGACCCGATGGCCGGGGCCGTCCTCGTCACGCCGTCCACCGACCTCGCCGACGCGGTGACCGCCGAGCTCATCCGTCAGGTCGCGACCACGAAGCACACCGAGCGGGTGACGACGGCGCTGGCCGGCCCGCAGTCCGCCGTCGTCCTGGTCGACGACCTCGAGGCGGGCATGCAGGTCGTGGACGCCTACGCGGCGGAGCACCTGGAGATCCACACCGTCGACGCCCGCGAGCGGGCCGCCCGGGTCCGCAACGCCGGTGCGGTGTTCGTCGGCCGCTGGGCGCCGGTCAGCCTGGGCGACTACTGCGCCGGGTCCAACCACGTCCTGCCCACCGGGGGCTGCGCCTGCCACTCCTCGGGGCTGAGCGTGCAGACGTTCCTGCGCGGCATCCACGTCGTCGACTACGACGAGCAGGCGCTCGCCGACGTCGCGCACCACGTCGTGGCGCTCGCGAACGCCGAGGACCTGCCCGCGCACGGCGACGCCGTGACGGTGCGGTTCGAGGCGAGGGCCGCGGGCGCCGCCGGGCCCGGGTCGGCGCGCCCCTCGACCACGCCGTGACCGGGCGTCACCAGGCGCCGCGGACGTCGGCCGTCGACCGGCTCGACGCGGACGGGCTGCCGCTGCGCCACGACCTGCGCGGGGCGAGCGCCTACGGCGCCCCCCAGCTGGACGTGCCGGTCCGGCTGAACACCAACGAGAGCTCCCACCCCGTCCCCGCGGCGGTGGTGGAGGCCCTGGTGGCCGCCGTCGCCGAGGTCGCCCCGCACCTCAACCGCTACCCCGACCGCGAGCTGACGGCCCTGCGCCAGGACCTGGCCGGCTACCTGGGCAGGACCTCCGGCGTGCCGCTGACGGCCGAGCAGCTCTGGGCCGGCAACGGCAGCAACGAGGTCCTGCAGCACCTGCTGCAGGCCTTCGGGGGCCCCGGCCGGGTCGCGCTGGGCTTCACCCCGGCCTACTCGATGCACCCGATCATCAGCCACGGCACGGGCACGGCGTGGGTCGACGGGCACCGTCCCGGCAGCAGCGAGGACCCGTTCGACCTCACCGCCGAGGCCGCGGCGGCGCAGGCCGCCGACGTCGACCCCGACGTGGTGTTCCTGTGCTCGCCCAACAACCCGACCGGGACGGCGCTCGACCTGGACGTGGTGACGGCGGTCCACGACGCCGCGCCCGGTGCCGTCGTGGTCGTGGACGAGGCGTACGCGGAGTTCGCGCGGGCGGGCACGCCGAGCGCGCTGACGCTGCTCGAGGGCCGTCGCCGTCTCGTCGTCACCCGCACCATGAGCAAGGCGTTCGCGTTCGCCGGGGCGCGCGTCGGCTACCTGGCGGCCGACCCCGCGGTCACCACCGCCATGCGCCTGGTGCGGCTGCCGTACCACCTGTCGTCCCTGACCCAGGCCGCCGCCCGCGCGGCCCTGGCGCACACCGACGCCCTGCTCGGCAGCGTCGAGGACATCAAGGCCCAGCGGGACCGCATCGTCGAGGGGACCCGTCGGCTGGGCCTGCGCCCCGTGCCCAGCGACGCGAACTTCGTGCTCGTCGGTGGGTTCGGCGACGAGTCGGCCGCGTGGCAGGGCCTGCTGGAGGCCGGGGTCCTGGTGCGGGACGTCGGCCTGGTCGGGCACCTCCGGCTCACGGCGGGAACAGAGGCGGAGACCACGACGCTGCTCCAGGCGCTCGAGGACCTCGTCGCCCGGTCCGGCTGAGCCCGCCCGGCCGGCGGCGCGCCCGGTACCGTCGGCGACGACCCGGACGCACGCCGCGACCTCGACCCGAGACCTGCATCCGTCGACCCGCACCCCACGAGACCCACCCAGGAGCCCCCTTGAGTACGCCTGCCCGGACCGCGCGCATCGAACGAGCCACCAAGGAGAGCCGCGTCGTGGTCGAGGTCGACCTCGACGGCACCGGCGTCTCCGACGTGTCCACCGGTGTCCGGTTCTTCGACCACATGCTCAAGACGTTCTCCCGGCACTCCCTGGTCGACCTGCACGTCAGCGCCGACGGCGACACCGACGTCGACGCCCACCACACGGTGGAGGACGTCGCCATCGTGCTCGGCCAGGCCCTCGACCAGGCGCTGGGCGACAAGGTGGGCATCCGCCGTTTCGGCGACGCGACCGTGCCGCTGGACGAGTGCCTGGCCATGGCCGCCGTCGACCTGGCCGGCCGCGCCTACTGCGTGCAGGACGGCGAGCCGGCCGGTCAGGAGCACGTGCTCATCGGCGGGCACTACGTGGGCTCGCTGACCCGGCACGTCCTGGAGGCGCTGGCCCACAACGCCCGCATCGCCATCCACGTCCGCGTCCTGTCCGGCCGCGACCCCCACCACGTGGTGGAGGCGCAGTTCAAGGCGCTCGCCCGGGCGTTCCGCGCCGCGGTCGAGCCCGACCCGCGCGTGGGCGGTGTGCCCAGCGAGAAGGGCGCCCTGTGACCACGGCCGACGGCACCACCCCGGCCGCCGCCACCCCGGCCGCCGCCACCCCGGCCGCCGCCACCCCGGCCGCCGCCACCCCGGCCGCCGCCACCCCGGCCGCCGCCACCCCGGCCGCCGCCACCCCGGCCGCCGCCACCCCGGCCACCGCCACCGGTCCCGGGACCGGCGCGGCCGCCTCGTCGCGTCGGCCCACCGTGGTCGTGATGGACCACGGGTCCGGCAACGTGCGCTCCGCCGTGCGTGCGCTGGAGCGGGCCGGGGCCGACGTCGAGCTGACGGCCGACCACGAGCGCTCGCTGGCCGCCGACGGTCTCGTCGTCCCCGGTGTCGGGGCGTTCGCCGCGGTGACCGAGGGCGTCCGGGCCGTGGGCGGTGACGTGTTGGTCGGACGCCGCCTGGCCGGTGGTCGTCCCGTCCTGGGCATCTGCGTCGGCCTGCAGGTCATGTTCGAGGCGTCGACCGAGCCCGGTGCCGGGCACCGCGAGGGGCTGGGTCAGTGGCCGGGCACGGTGCGCCGGCTGCCGGCCGAGCGGGTGCCCCACATGGGGTGGAACACCGTCGACGTGCCCGAGGGCAGCCGGCTGTTCGCCGGTCTGGCGGGGGAGCGGTTCTACTTCGTGCACTCCTACGCCGTGCTCGCGCCGGGTCAGCGCCCGGTCGAGGGCGAGGAGCCCGACCCCGAGCACGTGGCCGACCTGGGCAGCGACCGCATCGCCGCTCCGCTGGTGACCTACGCGGAGCACGGCGGGGTGCGGTTCGTCGCCGCGGTCGAGAACGGTGCCCTGACGGCGACCCAGTTCCACCCCGAGAAGTCCGGGGACGCCGGCGCGGCGCTGCTGGCCGGCTGGGTGGACTCGCTCCGCTCGTGACGTCGTGCTCAGCCGGCGGGGCTCCCGAGGTCGGCCACGAGGTGCCCGAGGTGAGTCCGAGATGAGCAAGGACCGGGCCCGGCGGCGCGCGGCCCGCGAGGCGCAGGCGGGCGCGGCCCGGGAGCGGGCCGAACGCGACCGGCTGGCGGCCGTCGAGCGACGGCGACGTCGCGACGCCCGCGCCCGCGCGCTGCGACGCACGCTCGGGCTGCAGCCCACCCGGGTGCGCTCGGCCACCCGGCGCGCCGCCGTCCGGCGGTGGGTGCCCGTCGTCGTGGTGGTCGTGGCGGCCCACGTGCTGCTGTGGGTGCTGGTGGGCGACGTGCGGACGAGCCTCGTGGCGCTGGGGGTCACCCTGCTGGCCTCGCCCGTGCTCTGGGTGCTGGTGACCGACTCCGCGCGAGGGCGGCGCACCGGCTACCGTCGGCGTCCGTGACCACGCCCGCCACCCCCGCCACCCCGTCCGCCCCCGAGCCCACCCCAGGCGCCGACGGCGCCGCGCGCCTGGAGCTGCTGCCCGCGGTGGACGTCGCCGACGGCCAGGCCGTGCGCCTGGTGCAGGGCGAGGCCGGCTCCGAGACGTCCTACGGCGACCCGCTCGACGCGGCGCTGGCCTGGGTGCGCGACGGCGCCGAGTGGATCCACCTGGTCGACCTGGACGCCGCCTTCGGACGCGGCAGCAACGCCGAGGCGCTGGCCGCGGTGGTGCGGGCCGTGGACGACGCCGGTGTGGCCGTCGAGCTGTCGGGCGGCATCCGGGACGACGAGTCCCTGGCTCGGGCCCTGGCGACAGGTTGCCGTCGCGTCAACCTGGGCACCGCGGCCCTGGAGGACCCGGACTGGACCCGGCGCGCCATCGCCGAGCACGGCGACCGCATCGCCGTGGGCCTGGACGTCCGCGGCACGACGCTCGCCGCTCGCGGGTGGACGTCGGAGGGGGGCGACCTCTGGGAGACCCTGGCCCGCCTGGACGCCGACGGCTGCTCCCGCTACGTCGTCACCGACGTGACCAAGGACGGCACCATGCGCGGGCCGAACGTCGACCTGCTGCGCCAGGTGTGCGCCGCGACCGACAAGCCCGTCGTGGCCTCCGGCGGCATCAGCAGCCTGGCCGACCTCCAGGCGCTGCGGGCCCTCGTCGGTGACGGCGTCGAGGGTGCCATCGTCGGCAAGGCCCTCTACGCGGGTGCCTTCACCCTGCCCGAGGCCCTCGCCGTCGCCGGCTGAGCCCGAGGGGCGGGCCAGGTCCATCCCCTCCTCGACGACCGTCCGCTGCGGCCCTTCGTCCACCACCCCACGAGAACTGGACTGGTTCTCGACGGTGCGGTCTCCCGGGCGCGTGGGGCGTCCTACCCGTGCCCGACACTGGGGCCCGTGAGCAGCACCGAGATCGAGTCCCGCGGGCCGGGCGCCTACCGCGAGGTCCTCGCCGTCCCCGGCATGACGGCCCTGTACCTGGTCGGGGTCCTGGCCCGCGTCCCCCACGTCGGCGGCGGGCTGGCGCTCACGCTCTACGTCACCGAGGGCCTCGGTCGCGGCTACTTCGAGGCGGGCCTCGTGACGGCCGCGCTCACCATCGGCATCGCGTTCGGCAGCCCGTGGCGGGGTCGCCTCGTGGACCGGGTGGGGCTGCGCCGGGCGCTGGTGCCCAGCGTCGTGGCCATGCCGGTGCTGTGGACCGCTGCCGCGTTCAGCCCGTACTGGGTGCTGATCCCCGTCGCGATGCTGGCGGGGGCGCTGGCGGTGCCCGTGTTCACCGTCCTGCGGCAGGCGATCGGCGTGGTGGTGCCGCTCCGCTCACGCCGGGCGGCGTTCGCCCTGGACTCCGTGCTGGTCGAGGCCAGCTTCGTGGCGGGACCCCCGCTGGTGGTCGTGGCCGTCCTGCAGGTCGGCGCCCCGGCCGCGCTGATCGCGATCGGGATCGGTGAGGCGCTGGCGGGGGTCCTGCTCGCGATCCTCGACCCGCGGCTCAGGAGCCTGCCGGGCGAGCTCGGCAACGGGGCGCAGGCGGCGGGCCAGGACCGGCCCGGCGGCGAGGTCGACGTCGCGGCCGGGTTGACCGGGGGCGACGACCGCCGACTGCGTCGACTCCGGCTGCCGCTCCCGGCCTGGATGAGCCCCGGCCTGGCGGCGATGTACGCATGCTCGTTCGGCACGGCGTTCGTGCTGTCGGGCTCCGAGGTGGGCGTCATCGCCGTCCTGCGCGGGCTCGACCGGGTGGACCTGGTCGGCTGGGTGTTCGCCGTCTGGGGCGTGGCGTCGGGGATGGGTGGGCTGGTCTACGGCGCCATGCGTCGCGGCGCCTCGAGCCCCCTGGTCCTGCTGGCCTGGCTGTCGTTGGCCACGCTGCCCCTGGTCTTCGCGGTCGACCCGCTCCTGCTGTTCCTGCTGGTGGTGCCCGCGGGCGTGCTGGTGGCGCCGACCCTGTCCGCCAGCGCCGACGGCGTGAGCCGGCGGGTGGGGGAGCAGAACCGGGGGGAGGCGATGGGCTGGCACGGCTCGGCCACCACGGCCGGGTTCAGCATGGGGGCGCCGCTGGCCGGTGGGGCCGCGGACCTGCTCGGTCCGTGGAGCGCGTTCCTGGTGGTGGCCGTCGTGTCGGGGTCGCTGGCGCTGGTCGGGCTGACCCTGGTCCGCCGGCACCGGGCGACGGTGGGGCAGGCGCCTCAGCGCACCGGGCCGGTGAGCTTCTCGCCCGGGCCCTGACCGGGCTCGTCGGGGACCACCGAGGCCTCCCGGAAGGCCAGCTGCAGGGAGCGGAGACCGTCCCGCAGGGCCCGCGCGTGCTGCGAGCCGATCTCGGGGGCGGCCGCCGTCACCAGGCCCGCGAGGGAGATGATCAGGCTCCGCGCCTCGGCCAGGTCCATCAGGTCCGCCGGGGTCAGCGGCCGGCCGTCCTCGCCCACCGCGCCGTCCAGGTCCGCGGGCGACACCAGACCGCACTTGACCGCAGCGGCGCTCATCAGGTGCACGGCGGCGGTGGTGATGACCTCCACGGCAGGGACGTCGGCCAGGTCACGCGCCACTTCGGGCAGGGGGTCGGGGTTCACCCTGCTACCCTGACAGCAGACCAGCCGTCCCGGGTAACCGGGTCGGCAGCAAGCGGAGGCCACTCCCACCCGGACACCCATGGTGTCCGCGGTTCAGGTCCACGGGCGGGACGACGACAGTCTGACCACCCGAGCATGTGTGCGACAGCTGTCGTCCCTGTGCGCCGGACCCGGCCAGTGCTTGCCCCAGTGGCAGCCGCCGGGTCGACAGGCCGCCGGACAGACCACAGACCCTCACCGAGGAGCACGCACATCACCGAGCCACGTATCAACGACCGCATCCGTGTCCCCGAGGTCCGCCTCGTCGGCCCGAACGGCGAGCAGGTCGGGATCGTCCGCATCGAACAGGCCATGAAGCTCGCGACTGAGTCCGAGCTCGACCTGGTCGAGGTGGCCCCCGAGGCCCGCCCGCCGGTCGTCAAGCTGATGGACTTCGGCAAGTTCAAGTACGAGTCGGCCATGAAGGAGCGTGCGGCCCGCAAGAACCAGGCCAACACGGTCCTCAAGGAGATCCGCTACCGGCTCAAGATCGACGACCACGACTACGCCACGAAGACCGGTCACGTGACCCGGTTCCTCAAGGCGGGCGACAAGGTCAAGGTCATGATCATGTTCCGTGGCCGCGAGCAGTCCAGGCCCGAGATGGGTCTGCGCCTGCTGCAGCGGGTCGCCGCGGACGTCGACGAGCTGGGTTCGGTGGAGTCCACCCCTCGGGTCGACGGCCGCAACATGGTCATGGTCATCGGTCCGCACAAGAAGAAGGCCGAGGTCAAGACCGAGGCCAAGGCCGCGAAGCAGGCCGAGAAGGACGCCGCCCGGGCCGAGGGTCAGACCTCAGCCCCCGACGCCCCGCAGGCCGACGCCCCGCAGGCCGGCGCCCCGCAGGCCGAGGCCGAGACTACGGCCACCCCCGACGCCCCGCAGGCCGGCGCCCCGCAGGCCGAGGCCGAGACTACGGCCACCCCCGACGCCCCGCAGGCCGGCGCCCCGCAGGCCGAGGCCGAGACTACGGCCACCCCCGACGCCCCGCAGGCCGGCGCCCCGCAGGCCGATGCCCCGCAGGCCGACGCCTCGGAGGCCGACGCCCCGCAGGTCGAGGCCCCGCAGGCCGAGGTCGAGACCACGGCCACCACCGACGCCCCGCAGGCCTGATACCTGAGGCTGCGACACCGGGCCGCCGTCCAGCGAGGGCGGCCCACGACACAGACAGGAGCACCACGGTGCCGAAGATGAAGACGCACTCCGGTGCGAAGAAGCGCATCAAGGTGACTGGGTCGGGCAAGCTCATGCGCGAGCAGGCCAACAACCAGCACCTCTTCGAGCACAAGAGCTCACGGCGCAAGCGCAAGCTGAACGTCGACCAGGTGCTGTCCAAGGCGGACACGCGCAACGCGAAGAAGCTGCTCGGTCTCTGAGCCTTCCCTCGCACGTCCGGGTCGGCAGCGACCTCCCCACGAACTAGCAGGAGCACCACATGGCACGTGTGAAGAGGGCAGTGAATGCCCACAAGAAGCGCCGCGAGGTCCTCGAGAAGGCCAGCGGCTACCGCGGTCAGCGCTCGCGCCTGTACCGCAAGGCCAAGGAGCAGCTGCTCCACTCCAGCGTGTACTCCTACCGCGACCGCAAGGCGCGCAAGGGTGACTTCCGCCGGCTGTGGATCCAGCGCATCAACGCCGCGGCCCGCGCGAACGGCATCACCTACAACCGGTTCATCCAGGGTCTCAACCTGGCCGGCATCGAGGTCGACCGCCGGATGCTCGCCGAGATGGCCGTGAACGACGAGGCGGCCTTCGCCGTCCTGGTCGAGGCGGCCAAGGCGGCTCTGCCGGCGAACGCCAAGCCGGCGGACAAGGCCGACAAGGCCGCCTGAGCGGTCCGTCGCGCACGAGCACCTCAGGCATCACGCACATGACCGAGCGCCCGGAGGCGCCGGAGCTCACCAACCCCCGCGCCGAGCGGGTGAAGAAGGTGGCCCGGCTCTCCGGGCGCTCGGTGCGTCAGGCCCAGGGCCGGTTCCTGGTCGAGGGTCACGGGCCGGTGACCGAGCTGCTGGCCGCGGTGGGCGACCCCGAGGCCGCGGTCGGGGTCGTCGTCGACACCCTGTACGTCGGTCCTGGTGCCGACCCCGCGTACCAGCGCGTGGCGCTGGAGGCCGGGGTCGAGGTGCGGACGGCCAGCGCCGAGGTGCTCGCGGTGATGGCCGACGCGGTGACCCCCCAGCAGGTCCTGGCCGTCGCCCACCGGGTGGACGTGGACCTGGCCCAGGTGCTGGCCGGCCGCCCGCGCACCCTGGTCGTCCTGGCCCGGGTCCGCGACCCGGGCAACGCGGGGACCGTCGTCCGGGCCGCCGACGCGTCCGGGGCCGACGCCGTGGTGCTCACCGCGGAGTCGGTGGACGTCCACAGCCCCAAGGTCGTCCGCTCCACCGCGGGCAGCCTGTTCCACGTCCCGGTCGTCACGGGTCTGCCGCTGGCCGAGGTCGTCGCCGCCTGCCGGCAGGCCGGCATCGCCACCCTCGCCACGGCTGCGGACGGTCAGCAGGACCTGGACGACCTGCAGGACCAGGCCGCCGACGGGCGGGGCCTGCTCGTGGGGCCGCACGCCTGGGTCCTCGGCAACGAGGCGTGGGGGCTGCCGGTGGAGGACGCGGCGCTGGCCGACACCACGGTGTCGGTGCCCATCCACGGTCGCGCCGAGAGCCTCAACCTGGCCATGGCCGCGACGGTCTGCCTGTACGCCTCGGCCCGCGCCCGGCGCGACCCCGCCCGCTGACGGCCCCGCCCGCCGATACCGGGGCGCACGGGACGGCGACCCGCACCTAGACTCCGCAACCGTGTCCGGCCAGCCTCACGATGCCCCCAGCGGAGCCCCCACCACGGCTCCCGCCGACGGTCAGCCCGTCGCCCCGCTCGAGCTCACCGAGGAGGCCGTCGGTGGTGCCGTCGCCGCCGCCTCGGCCGCCGCGGCGAGCGCCGGCGACCTCGACGCCCTCAAGCAGGTGAGGCTCGCCCACGCCGGGGACCGCTCCCCGCTGGCGCTGGCCAACCGGTCCATCGGGCAGCTGCCCGGCGCGGAGAAGGCCGCCGCCGGCAAGCTCGTCGGCCAGGCCCGCGGGCAGGTCACCCGCGCGCTCACCGAGCGTCAGGCCGAGCTGGAGGCCGAGCGCGACGCCCGCATCCTCACCGAGGAGGCCGTCGACGTCACCCTGCCGACCGCGCGCCGCGCCCCCGGCGCCGCTCACCCGCTGACCGCCCTGATGGACCGCGTCTCCGACGTGTTCGTGGCCATGGGCTGGGAGGTGGCGGAGGGCCCGGAGGTCGAGGCCGAGTGGTTCAACTTCGACGCGCTCAACATCGGCGCCGACCACCCGGCCCGGCAGATGCAGGACAGCTTCTACGTCGACCCGCCCGAGGCCAACCTGGTCCTGCGCACCCACACCTCGCCCGTCCAGGCCCGGTCGCTGCTGACCCGCGGCGTCCCGGTCTACGTGATCGCGCCCGGCCGCACGTTCCGCACCGACGAGCTCGACGCGACCCACACCCCGGTGTTCCACCAGGTCGAGGGCCTGGCGGTCGACGAGGGCCTGACCATGGCCGACCTCAAGGGCACGCTGACCCACTTCGCCCAGGCGATGTTCGGCGACGCCGTCACCACGCGGCTGCGCCCGGCGTTCTTCCCGTTCACCGAGCCGAGCGCCGAGGTCGACCTGCGGTGCTTCGTCTGCGCGGCCCGCACGGGCGTCGTCGACCCGGCCTGCCGCACCTGCGGCGGGACCGGCTGGATCGAGTGGGGTGGCTGCGGCATGGTCAACCCCCGCGTCCTGGTGGCCTGCGGCGTGGACCCGGACGTGTACTCCGGGTTCGCGTTCGGCATGGGCGTGGAACGGACCCTGATGTTCCGCAACGGGGTCGCCGACATGCGCGACATGGTCGAGGGCGACGTCCGGTTCGCCCGTCAGCTCGGAGGGATCGCCTGATGCGCATACAGATGTCGTGGCTCGCCGAGCACGTGGACGTCCCCACCGGAACCACCGCCGAGCAGGTGGCCGCCGACCTGGTCCGGGTGGGCCTGGAGGAGGAGGGCATCCACGGTGGTGACGTCTCCGGCCCCGTCGTCGTGGGCCGGGTCCTCACGATGCAGCCCGAGCCGCAGAAGAACGGCAAGACCATCAACTGGTGCACGGTCGACGTCGGGCCGCACGGGCCCGACGGGACCGACGGGTCGACCCGCCGGCCGCGCGGCATCGTCTGCGGGGCGCACAACTTCGCCCCCGGCGACCTGGTCGTCGTCTCCCTGCCCGGTGCGGTCCTGGCCGGCGGGTTCGCCATCGCCTCACGCAAGACGTACGGCCACGTCTCCGACGGCATGATCTGCTCGGCCGCCGAGCTCGGCCTGGGCGAGGACCACGACGGCATCATCGTGCTGACCCGCCTCGGGCACGACGCCGAGACGCTGGCTCCCGGCCAGGACGCGCTGGGCCTGCTGGGCCTGGCCGAGCAGACCGTCGAGGTCAACGTGACGCCGGACCGCGGCTACTGCCTGAGCGTGCGCGGCGTCGCCCGCGAGTACTCCCACAGCACCGGCCGTCCGTTCGTGGACCCCGTCGCGGGCCTGGCACCGACGCCCAGCACGGGGGAGGGCTACCCGGTCCGGGTGCAGGACGACGCCCCGATCCACGGTCGCGCCGGCGCCGACCGGTTCGTCGCCCGTGCCGTGCGCGGCATCGACCCCACCGCGGCCAGCCCGGCCTGGCTCACCCGACGCCTGACCCAGGCAGGGATGCGGCCCATCAGCCTCGCCGTCGACGTCACCAACTACGTGATGCTGGCCCTCGGTCAGCCCCTGCACGCCTACGACCTGGGGCTGCTGGCCGGGGAGGTCGTGGTCCGCCGCGCCCGTGCGGGCGAGACGTTGCGCACCCTGGACGACGTCGAGCGGACCCTGCACCCGGAGGACCTGCTCATCACCGACAGCGGGACCGGCGAGGGCGCCTCCCGCATCCTGGGTCTGGCCGGCGTCATGGGTGGTGCCGACACCGAGGTCACCGACGCCACGCGGGACGTCCTGGTCGAGGCCGCGCACTTCGACGCCGTCAGCGTCGGCCGGACCGCGCGCCGGCACCGGCTGCCCAGTGAGGCGAGCCGGCGCTTCGAGCGCGGCGTCGACCCGAACCTGGCGCCTGCGGCGGCCGAGCTCGCGGTCCGCCTGCTGGTGGAGCACGGCGGCGGGACGGCGGACGAGGCCTGGACGGACCTCGACCAGGTCGTCGCTGCCGAGGCCATCGGCCTCGACCCGGCGTTCCCGGCCCGGCTGGTGGGCGTCGACTACACCACCGACCAGGTCGTGCAGACCCTGCGCGAGATCGGCTGCGACGTGGTGCCGGCGGGCGACCGGCTGGCCGTCACCCCGCCGTCGTGGCGGCCCGACCTGACCGGTGCGCCCGAGCTCACCGAGGAGGTCGCCCGGCTGCGCGGCTACGACGCCATCCCCGAGCGGGTCCCGACCCCGCCGCCCGGAGGCGGTCTCACGGAGGCGCAGCGCACCGTACGGCGCGTCCGCGAGCACCTCGTCTCGACCGGCCTGGTCGAGGTGCTGTCCTACCCGTTCGTGGCCCCGGCGGCCCACGACGCCCTCGAGCTGCCGGTCGACGACGCCCGCCGCCGGGCGCTGCGCCTGGCCAACCCGCTGAGCGACGAGCAGCCGGAGATGCGGACGAACCTGCTGACGCCGCTGCTGGACACCGCCGTGCGCAACCTGGGGCGCGGCGAGACCGACCTGGCGGTCTTCGAGGTCGGCCTGGTGGTCCGGCCGTCGGCCGGCACCGCCTCCGCGGGGGTCCCCGGGACCGACGCGAGGCCCACCGACGACGAGCTGGCCGCGCTCGACGCCGCCGTGCCCCGCCAGCCGCGACGCCTGGCCGCGGTCCTGGCCGGGCAGGCCGAGCCGGCGGGCTGGCAGGGACCGGGCCGACCGTTCGGCTGGGTCGACGTCGTGCACGTCGCCCGGCAGGTCGCCTCGGCGGCCGGCGCCGCCCTCACGGTCACCCCGGACGAGCACGCGCCGTGGCACCCGGGGCGCTGCGCCGCGCTGCACGTCGCCGGGGCCCTCGGCGAGCCCGTCCTCGTCGGGCACGCCGGGGAGCTGCACCCGCGCGTGCTGGCACGGCTGGGGCTGCCCGCCCGCACCTGTGCCGTCGAGCTCGACCTCGACCTGGTGGTCGCCGCCGGGGCCGGTGGCGTCGTCACGGCGCAGCCCCTCTCGCGCCAGCCCGTGGCCAAGGAGGACCTGGCCCTCGTCGTGGAGACATCGGTCCCGGCCAGCGCGGTCGAGGCGGCGCTGGTGATGGGGGCCGGCGACGTGCTCGAGTCGATCCGGCTGTTCGACGTCTACACCGGGACCCAGGTCGGTGACGGCCGGAAGTCCCTGGCCTACGCGTTGCGGTTCCGCGCCCCCGACCGGACGCTGACCGCGGAGGAGGTGCAGTCCGCCCGGGCCGGGGCCCTGCGGGCCGCCGAGGCGGTCGGCGCGACGCTGCGCACCTGAGGCCGGACGGTGGCGTGCGACACGTGGACGGGTGCGGTCACCGACCGGGAGGGGGCAGCGCCATGACGCTCGGCTGGGACGACCTGCACCCGTTCTTCGGGCTCACGCTGCGGGCCGGGGACGGCGTCGAGCTGCGCTACGTCGACGACGACCTGCTCCCGGCGCTGGCCACGGTGGCGGCGGAGGGCATCCACGACCCGTCCTGGCAGCCGCTCGGCGACTGGGCCGACGTCGGTGACCTCGAGCGCGGCCGCAGCGTCGCCCAGCACGTCTGGAGGACACGGGCGGCCCTGACGGCCGAGCAGTGGGACCTCTCCTTCGCCGTGCTGCGCGACGGGGTCGTCGTCGGGCGCCAGGACCTGCAGTCGACCCGGTTCGCCGTCACCCGTGAGGTGTCCACCGGCTCGTGGCTCGGCCAGGCCCACCAGGGGAGGGGCACCGGGAGCCTGATGCGGCTGGCGGTGCTGTCGCTGGCCTTCGACCACCTGCGGGCCGGTTCGGCCGTGACGTCCGCGTACAAGGACAACCGGGCCAGCGCCCGGGTGTCGCACAAGGCCGGCTACCTGGACGACGGCGACACGGTCGAGGTGGTCCGGGGGCAGCGCAGGGAGGGCCGCCGCTTCCGGATGACTGCCGAGCGGTGGCGCGACCAAGGCCACCCCCAGGTCGCCGTCGACGGTCTCACCGACCAGGGCCGCGCCCTGCTGGGAGCCGGCTGAGGCCCCACCCTGTGTATGGTCATGCACTGTGACGTATAGCGTGGCGGTGGCCGGGGCGAGCGGGTACGCGGGCGGGGAGCTCCTCCGGCTGCTGCTGGGCCACCCCGAGCTCGAGGTCGGCGCGCTGACGGCGGCCGCCAGCGCCGGGACGGTGCTGGGCGAGCACCACCCGCAGCTGCCGGCGCTGGCCGAGACCGTGCTGCAGCCGACGGACGCCTCGACCCTGGCCGGCCACGACGTGGTCGCGCTGGCCCTGCCCCATGGCCACAGCGCTGCCGTCGCCGCCGAGCTCGGCCCGGACGTGCTCGTGGTCGACGTCGCCGCCGACCACCGCCTCACCGACCCCGCGGCCTGGCGGGAGTTCTACGGCGGCGCGCACGCGGGCGCCTGGCCCTACGCCCTGCCGGAGCTCGTGCTGGCCGGCGGCAGCCGCCAGCGGCACCGGCTGCCGGGCCTGGACCCGCACGCCCCGGCCCGCCTGGCCGTGCCGGGCTGCTACCCCACGGCCGTGTCGCTGGCGCTCGCGCCGGGCCTGGCCGAGGGTGTGCTGGAACCCGACGACGTCGTCGTGGTCGCGGCCTCGGGCACCAGCGGCGCCGGTCGGGCGGCCAAGGCGCACCTGGCCGGCAGCGAGGTGATGGGCTCGATGACCCCCTACGGCGTCGGCGGCGGCCACCGGCACACGCCGGAGATCGAGCAGAACCTGACCCTGGCCGCGGGGGCACCCGTGACGGTGTCCTTCACGCCCACCCTGGCCCCCATGCCGCGCGGCATCCTCGCCACCTGCACCGCCCGGGTCGTGCCCGGCACCACCGCCGGGCAGCTGCGCGAGGCGTGGGCCTCGACCTACGCCGCAGAACCGTTCGTCCACCTGCTGCCCGAGGGCCGCTGGCCCCGGACGGCCGACACCCTGGGAGCCAACACCGTGCACCTGCAGGTCACCCTCGACCACCGCTGCGGCCGCGCCGTCGTCGTCGCCGCGGTCGACAACCTGACCAAGGGCACCGCCGGCGCCGCGGTCCAGGCCACCAACCTCGCGCTGGGGCTGCCCGAGACCCTGGGCCTGCCCACCACGGGGCTCGCACCGTGACCGCTGACCCGAGCGGCAGCCGCGGTGCGGGCGACCCGCGCGTCAGCGACGGCCCGCGCGACGCGGGGCGAACCGGTGTCACCGCCCCGGCCGGCTTCCGGGCCGGCGCCGCCACGGCCGGGCTCAAGCCGTCCGGCCGCCCGGACATCGCCCTGCTGGTCAACGACGGCCCGCTCGACGCCGTGGCCGCGGTCTTCACGTCCAACCGTGCCCGCGCGCACCCGGTGCTGTGGAGCGAGCAGGTCGTCCGCAGCGGCAGTGCCCGCGCCGTGGCGATCAACGCCGGCAACGCCAACTGCTACACCGGGCCCGACGGGTTCCTCGTCACCCACCGCACCGCCGAGCACGTCGCGCAGCTGCTCGGCACCGCCGGGCGCGAGGTCGGCGGCGGGGACGTCGTCGTCTGCTCCACGGGCATCATCGGCGTCCCGCTCGACACCGCCACCGTCCTGGCCGGGATGACCGCCGCCGCCGCCGACCTGGGCGACGACGACGCCCACGCCCTCGCCGCGGCGCAGGCCGTCATGACGACCGACACCCGGGCCAAGCAGGCGGTCCGCACCGCCGACGGCTGGACCGTGGCCGGGATGGCCAAGGGCGCGGGCATGCTCGCGCCGGGCCTGGCCACGATGCTCGTCCACCTGACCACCGACGCCGTGCTCGACGCCGCCACGCTCGACCGGGCGCTGCGGGCGGCGACCCGGGTGACCTTCGACCGGCTGGACTCCGACGGCTGCATGTCGACCAACGACACCGTCACCCTGATGGCGTCCGGGGCCGGTGGCGTCGTCCCGGACGAGGCCACGTTCACCACCGTGCTCACCGAGCTGTGCCACGACCTGGCCATGCAGCTGCTGTCCGACGCCGAGGGCGCGGAGCACGACGTGGCCATCCGGGTGGTGGGCGCGGCGACCGACGACGACGGCGTCGAGGTCGGGCGGGCCATCGCCCGCAGCGCCCTGGTCAAGACCGCCATCTTCGGCCGCGACCCCAACTGGGGTCGCATCCTGGCCGCCGTGGGCACCACCGGGGCCGCCTTCGACCCGCTCGCGGTCGACGTCTCCGTCAACGGCGTCCAGGTGTGCCGCGCCGGTGGGCCGGGGGAGGACCGCACCGGCGTGGACCTGTCCGGGCGCGAGGTGACGATCCTCGTCGACCTCCACGCGGGCGCGGCCCGGGCCACGGTGTGGACCAACGACCTCACCCACGCCTACGTCCACGAGAACTCGGCCTACTCGACATGAGCGAGCACCCCCGCCCGCCGGGTCCCACCGCCCGCCGGGCCGAGGAGCTCGAGGCGGCCGGCGCCAAGGCCGCGGTCCTGGTCGAGGCCCTGCCCTGGCTGGAGCAGCTCCAGGGTGCCCTGGTGGTGGTGAAGTACGGCGGCAACGCCATGGTCGACGACGAGCTGAAGGCCGCGTTCGCCGCGGACATCCTGTTCCTGCGCCTGGCCGGGCTGCGACCCGTCGTGGTGCACGGCGGCGGGCCGCAGATCAGCACCATGCTCGACCGGATGGGCATCGCCAGCGAGTTCCGCGGCGGCTACCGGGTCACCACCCGCGAGGCGATGGACGTCGTCCGGATGGTCCTCACCGGCTCCGTCGGGCGCGAGCTGGTCGGCCTCGTCAACGCCCACGGCCCCTACGCCGTCGGGATGTCGGGCGAGGACGCCGGCCTGCTCACCGCCCGTCGGCGGACGGCCACCGTCACGGCCGAGGACGGCTCGACCAGCGAGGTCGACATCGGGCTCGTCGGTGACGTCGTCGGGGTCGACACGAGCGCGGTCACGGACCTGCTGGACGCGGGCCGGGTGCCGGTGGTGTCCAGCGTCGCCCCCGAGGTCGACGCGGCCGGTCGGCCCACGGGGCAGGTGCTCAACGTCAACGCCGACTCCGCGGCGGCCGCGCTCGCCGTCGCCCTGCGGGCCACCCGGTTCGTCGTGCTCACCGACGTCGAGGGCCTCTACGCGGACTGGCCGGACCGCGCCAGCCTGCTGTCGCAGGTGAGCGCCGACGACCTGGAGCAGATGCTGCCGCGGCTGCAGAGCGGCATGGTCCCCAAGATGGCGGGCTGCCTCGAGGCCGTCCGGGGCGGCGTGCCCGCCGCCTACGTCATCGACGGCCGGCGCCCGCACAGCCTGCTGGTCGAGGTGTTCACCGACGCCGGCGCCGGGACGATGGTCACCTCCTGAGGTGCTCCTCCTGAGGTGCTCCTCCTGAGGTGCACCGCCTGGTCGCACCGTCGCCCTGCCGCGTCGGGTGCTCGGGTGGACGTCGTACCCTGCCGCTCATGAGCAGCCCGACCAGCCCCGCGGCCACCGCCAGCCCGACCGGTGGTCCGGCGCCGACGTGCGGCACGACCTCGCCTCCGCGTGGCGGTCCGGACCTCGGGCCGGCCGAGGGCTGGCAGGGCCGGTTCCTGGGCTGGCTGAACCGCCGGCGACGGCTGTCGGTGCTGGTCCCGGTGGTCGTCGTGGTCCTGGGTGCCCCGCACTCCTGCCCCTTCTGCTGAGGCGCCGGGGAGGCGAGACGTCCCGTCAGCCCCAGGGCAGCGCGACGACCGCGCCGACGGGCTCGCCGTGGCCCAGCACCGGGTCCGTGACGCCCGGTGTCGAGGTCGGCACGTCCAGCCCCGCCCGTCGCATCCCCTCGCCCAGCAGCACCCCGCGCGCCCGGTCGGCGCCGTCGAGCACCTTGACCGCCACGCCGACCCCGGAACCGTCGGAGCCGGCCCAGCCCGCCGCGATCACGCCGTCGGCGCCGTCCTTGACCGCGACCCCGGGCAGGGCCCCCATCAGGACGGTGTTCCGTCGTCCCGTCCCGCCGACCAGCCACGGGTGGGCCAGCACGGCGTCGCGGACCCGGGCCTCGGGCGTGCCGGTCGGGGCGCCGGCGATCGCCGCGTAGGCCCGGGCCAGCCCCGCCACCGTCGTGCCGAAGGCCGGCGCCCCGCAGCCGTCCACCGCCACGACCGGTGACACCCCACCGGCCAGGCGCGCCGTGGTCGCCGCGATCGCCCGCTGCACCGGGTGGTCGGCAGCGGTGTAGCCCGCGGGCTCCCACCCGGCCGCGACCGACGCGGCCAGCATCCCCGCGTGGTTGCCCGAGCAGTTCTGGGTGAGCGCGCACGCCGTGCCGCCCCCGGCCCGCCAGGCGAACGCCGCCTCGGCGTCCAGCGGCAGGTCGGGGGTGCCCCGCAGGTCCTCGACCGACAACCCGGCGTGGGCCAGCAGCCGCCGGACCACGCCCAGGTGGCCGGCCTCGCCGGAGTGGCTGGCGCACACGATCGCCAGCAGCTCGTCGTCCACGTCCAGGCCGACCTCGAGGAACGCGACGGCGTGCAGGAGCTTGAGCGCGGACCGGGGCAGGAGCACCCACGAGTCCTCGCCCAGCCGCGCCACGACGTCACCGGGCTCGTGGTCGCCGGCCCCGGCCGGCAGACGGACGGCCGCCCCGACCCCGTGGTGCAGGCACTCGACCACCCCGCTGCGCACGGTGACGGCGGCGGGTCGTCCGGCGGCCACCACCGCGGCGGCGTCGGGCGGGACGGACGGGTTGTCGCTGAGGTCGGCAGGCACGTCCGGAACCTGCCACACCCGAGGTCCGTCCCGCCAACCGGCCATGCGTATCCATGTATAGTCATGCAGATGACGGCGACGACGACCCGGGACGGCGCGCTCGACCGTCCCCTCGGCCAGGAGTGGCTCGACCGCCACGCCGCCGCGGTCATGGGCACCTACGGCCGACCGGCCCGGGTGCTGGTGCGGGGCGAGGGCGCCCTGCTGTGGGACGCCGACGGCAACCAGCTCCTGGACCTGCTCGCCGGCATCGCCACCAACGCCCTCGGTCACGCGCACCCCGCGCTGACCGGGGCCGTGTCGGCCCAGCTGGCCACGCTCGGCCACGTGTCCAACCTGGCCGTCACCCCGGTCCAGGTGGGCCTGGCCGAGACGTTGCTGCGCACCAGCGACGCCCCCGAGGGCAGCCGGGTCTTCTTCTGCAGCTCCGGCGCCGAGGCCAACGAGGCCGCCTTCAAGATCACCCGGCGCACCGGTCGGACCCGCGTCCTGGCCGCCGAGGGCGGGTTCCACGGCCGGACGATGGGCGCGCTCGCGCTGACCCACGCCCCGGCCTACCGGGAGCCGTTCGAGCCCCTGCCCGGCGGGGTCGAGCACGTCCCGTTCGGCGACGTCGACGCGATGGCCACCGCCCTGGCGGACACCCGTGCGGGCGCGGTGGCCGCGGTCGTGCTGGAACCGGTCCAGGGCGAGGGCGGGGTGCGCCCCGCGCCGCCCGGGTACCTGGCCGCTGTCCGCCGGCTCACCCGCGCGCACGGGGCCCTGCTGGTGCTCGACGAGGTGCAGACCGGGGCCGGTCGGACGGGGACGTGGCTGGCGCACCAGCAGCCGCACCACCTGGGCGAGGCGATCGCCGCCGACCCCGCCATGCGGCCCGACGTCGTCACCCTGGCCAAGGGCCTCGGCGGCGGCATCCCGATCGGTGCGGCCGTCGCGTACGGCCCGGAGGTGGCCGGGCTGCTCGGTGTCGGTCAGCACGGCACGACGTTCGGCGGCAACCCGGTGGCCGCCGCGGCCGCGCTCGCCACCATCCACGTCATCGAGCGCGACGGGCTGCTGCAGCGTGCCCGCGACGTCGGGGCGCGGCTGCGCGACGGGATGAGCGGGCTGGGGCACCCCCTGGTCGCGGGCGTGCGCGGTGAGGGGCTGCTGCTCGCCCTCGTGCTGACCGCACCGCTGGCCCGTGACGCCGTGGCCGAGCTGCTGGAGGCGGGCTTCGTCGTGAACGCCGTCGCCCCCGACGCCGTCCGGCTCGCCCCGCCCCTGGTCCTGACCGACGCGCAGGCCACCACCTTCCTCGACGCCCTGCCGGGTGTCCTCGACCGGGTCCTCCAGCGGAGCGGCCCCGCCCTCGGAGGCTCGTGATGACCCGTACCCCAGCCGCACCGCGGCACTTCTTGCGCGACGACGACCTCGATCCGGCCGAGCTCCTCGAGGTGCTCGACCTGGCCGACGCCCTCAAGGCCGACCCGTTCTCCCGCCGCCCGCTCGACGGGCCGCGCGCCGTCGCGCTGCTGTTCGACAAGCCCAGCACCCGGACCCGCATCTCGTTCTCCGTCGGGGTCGCGCAGCTGGGTGGCTACCCGTTGGTCATCGACGCCGCCGGGTCCCAGCTCGGGCGGGGCGAGCCCGTCGAGGACACCACCCGGGTCCTGCAGCGCCAGGTCGAGGCCGTCGCCTGGCGCACGGGCGCCCACGACCGGATCCAGCGGATGGCCGCCGTGGCCACCGTGCCCGTCGTCAACGCCCTGACCGACGACTTCCACCCCTGCCAGCTGCTGGCGGACCTGCAGACCGTCCGCGAGCGGACCGGACGGCTCGCCGGGCTGACCATGACGTACCTGGGCGACGCGGCCAACAACATGGCCCACTCCTACGCGCTGGCCGGCGCGACGGCCGGCATGCACGTCCGCCTGGCCGGGCCGTCGGGCTACCTGCCGCGTCCCGACGTCGTGGCCGACGCCCGGCGTCGAGCGCTGGTGACCGGGGGCTCGGTCACCGTGACGGAGGACCCGCGGGCCGCGCTGGAGGGGGCGGACGTCCTGGCCACGGACACCTGGGTGTCCATGGGGCAGGAGAACGAGGCCCTCGACCGCGAGGCCCCGTTCGTCCCCTACGCGATCACCGAGGCCGCGCTCGTCGCGACCGGGACGGACCCGGTCGTGCTGCACTGCCTGCCCGCCTACCGCGGCAAGGAGGTCGAGGGCTCGGTCCTGGACGCGCCGGGCTCCGCGGTGTGGGACGAGGCGGAGAACCGGCTGCACGCCCAGAAGGCGCTGCTGGTGTGGTTGCTCGCGCACGCCCGGGGCGAGCGGTGAGCGCCGGCCCCGCCCCGACCGGGCGCGAGGAGCGCCCGGTGGTGCGCAGCAAGGCCGCACGCCAGGCGGCCGTGGTGGACACCATCACCCGCCGGGCCGTGCGCTCCCAGACCCAGCTGGGCGAGAGCCTGGCCGCCGCCGGGTACGTCGTCACCCAGGCCACCCTGTCCCGGGACCTGGTCGAGGTCGGGGCCGTCAAGGTCCGTCACGGCGACGGCACCCTGGTCTACGCCGTGCCCGGCGAGGGCGGGGACGCCAGCCCCGTGGCCGACGTCGGCGTCGACGTGCTCGGGGCCCGTCTGGCGCGACGTTGCGCCGAGCTCCTGGTCAGCGCGGAGGCCTCGGCCAACCTGGTCGTGCTGCGCACCCCGCCGGGGGCGGCGCAGTTCCTCGCCTCGGCGGTCGACCACGCCGTGGTGTCCGGCGTCCTCGGCACGATCGCGGGCGACGACACCGTGCTGGTCATCACCCGGGACCCCGACGGGGGCCCGGCCGTCGCGCAACGGTTCCTGGAGCTCAGCGACCCCGGTCGCCCCGAGCCGGTCACCTGAGACCCTGACCCCTGGAGCGCGCACCACCCCCAGCACCGCCCCACCGACAGGAGCACGCGTGAGCACCAGCCCCCAGAACAGCCCCGGCACGACCGCGGGAGGCGCCCTGTGGGGTGGCCGGTTCGCGAGCGGGCCGTCCGACGCGCTGGCCGCCCTGAGCGTGTCCACCCACTTCGACTGGGTGCTGGCCCCGTACGACCTGCGCGCCTCGGCCGCCCACACCCTGGTGCTGCACCGGGCCGGGCTGCTGGACGACGCGCAGCGGGACGGGCTGCTGAGCGGGATCGCGGAGCTGGCCGCGGACGTCGCGGAGGGCACGTTCGCCCCGGCGACCACCGACGAGGACGTCCACAGCGCCCTCGAGCGCGGCCTGATCGAGCGGCTGGGCCCCGACCTGGGTGGGCGGCTGCGAGCCGGTCGCAGCCGCAACGACCAGGTCGCCACCCTGCTGCGGATGTGGCTGCGCGACGCGCTGCGCCAGGTCGCCGGCCAGGTGGGCGAGCTGGTCGAGGCGCTGCTCCTGCAGGCCGAGGCGCACCCCGAGGCACCGATGCCGGGACGGACGCACCTGCAGCACGCCCAGCCCGTCCTGCTGGCCCACCACCTGCAGGCCCACGGCTGGGCGCTGCTGCGCGACATCGGCCGGATGCAGGACCTCGACGCGCGCGCCGACGCCAGCCCCTACGGCTCGGGGGCGCTGGCCGGGACCTCGCTCGGCCTGGACCCCGCGCTGGTGGCCACCGAGCTCGGGTTCTCCCGCCCGGTCGAGAACTCGATCGACGGGACCGCGTCGCGGGACCTCGCGGCCGAGGCGGCCTGGGTGCTGGCCATGACCTCGGTGGACGTGTCCCGCCTGGCCGAGGAGGTCGTGATCTGGACCACCCACGAGTTCGGGTTCGCCCGCCTGGACGACGCCTGGGCCACCGGCAGCTCGATCATGCCGCAGAAGAAGAACCCCGACATCGCCGAGCTGGCCCGCGGCAAGACGGGGCGCCTGATCGGCAACCTCACGGGTCTGCTGGCCACCCTCAAGGCCCTCCCGCTGGCCTACAACCGCGACCTGCAGGAGGACAAGGAGCCGGTCATCGACTCCGTGGCCCAGCTGGCGCTGGTGCTGCCCGCCATGGCCGGCATGGTCGCGACCCTCCGCTTCGACACCGAGCGGTTGGCGTCGCTGGCGCCGGCGGGCTTCTCGCTGGCCACCGACGTCGCGGAGTGGCTGGTGCGCGAGGGGGTGCCGTTCCGGGTGGCCCACGAGGTCGCCGGGGCGTGCGTGCAGACGTGCGAGCAGCGCGGCATCGAGCTGCACGAGCTGTCCGACGAGGACCTGACGGCCATCAGCCCGCACCTGCGCCCCGACGTGCGGACCGTGCTGGACGTGGCCGGGGCGATCGCGTCCCGCGACGCCGTGGGGGGGACCGCCCCCGTGCGGGTCACCGAGCAGCGGGCGCTCCTGCGCGAGCAGCTCGGCGAGGCGCTGCGCTGGGCCCGGGGGCCGCAGCAGGCGTGAGCCCGGAGGCAGGCACCCTGCTGCGCGGCCGGGCCCTCCAGGTGGCCCCACGGCTGCTGGACGCCGTCGTCACCAGCGTCGTCGGCGGGGCCCGGGTCTCCGTGCGCATCAGCGAGGTCGAGGCCTACGAGGGCACCGACGACCCCGGTTCGCACGCCTACCGAGGGCCCACGGCCCGCAACGAGGTGATGTTCGGACCGGCCGGGCGGCTGTACGTGTACCGCCACCTGGGGCTGCACCACTGCGTCAACGTCGTCTGCGGGCCGCCCGGCACGGCCTCTGCCGTCCTGCTGCGCGCGGGCGAGGTGGTCGACGGCGAGGACGTCGCCTGGCGACGGCGCACGAGCGGGCGGGGGGTGTGCCGACGGGCGGTGGACCTGGCCCGCGGACCGGCCCGGCTCGCGGTCGTGCTGGGCCTGACCCGCGAGCACGACGGCACGGACCTGCTCGACGGGGCCGGCCCGCTGTCCCTGACCCTCCACGGGGGCGGGGAGGACCGGGCCCGCAGCGGGGGCCGCGTCGGGGTGAGCGGGGTGGGGGGCGACGCCGAGGTGCACCCGTGGCGGTTCTGGCTGCCCGGCGACGCGACCGTGTCGGCCTACCGGCGCGCCTGAGGCCACGTCGACGCACCGGGGCGTCGCAGCCGCGTACCGTGCTGCCCAGCCGTGGGCGACACCGACGACCAGGTCGCCCGCCCCGACCCGGCCGACGGGCCACCAGCAGCACGACCTCGGAGGAGCCACGTGAGCACGTCCACCGGCGCGGTATGGCAGGACCTCGAGCGACGGGGACTGGTGGCCGTCAGCACGCCCGCCGACGCCCTGCAGGCCGAGCTGTCGCAGGGGCCGGTGTCGCTGTACTGCGGCTTCGACCCCACCGCCGCCAGCCTGCACGTCGGGCACCTCACCCAGGTGCTGACGCTTCGACGGTTCCAGCTGCACGGTCACCGGCCGTACGCCCTCGTCGGGGGGGCGACCGGGCTCATCGGCGACCCCCGGCCCACGTCGGAACGCACCCTGCACCCGCAGGAGCAGGTCCAGGAGTGGGTGGGGCGCATCCGCGACCAGCTGACCCCGTTCCTGGACTTCGACGGTCCGAACGCGGCGCAGATGGTCGACAACCTGGACTGGCTGGGGGGCATGAGCGCCCTGGAGCTGCTGCGCGACGTGGGCAAGCACTTCCGGGTCAGCAAGATGCTGGCCAAGGAGTCCGTCAGCGCGCGCCTCAACAGCGAGCACGGGATCAGCTACACGGAGTTCAGCTACCAGCTGCTGCAGGCGGCGGACTTCCTGGAGCTGTACCGCCGTCACGGGGTGAGGCTGCAGACCGGGGGATCGGACCAGTGGGGCAACCTCACCGCCGGGGTGGACCTGCTGCACCGGGTCGAGCGGCAGGCCGTGCACGCGCTGGGCACCCCGCTGGTGACCAAGGCCGACGGCACCAAGTTCGGCAAGTCCGAGGGCGGGGCCGTCTGGCTCGACCCGGGCATGACGAGCCCGTACGCGTTCCACCAGTTCTGGCTGAACAGCGCCGACGAGGACGTGATGCGCTACCTGGGGTACTTCACGTTCCTCGACGACGACGACACCGCGCAGCTGGGGGTCGAGGTGGCCGAGCGGCCGTTCGCCCGCGCGGCGCAGCGTCGCCTGGCGGCCGAGGTGACGGGGCTGGTGCACGGGCCCGACGTCGTGGTGTCGGTGGAGGCCGCGGCCAGGGCGCTGTTCGGGGGGGAGGACCCGAGGGGCGTGGACGAGCGGACGTTGGTCGACGCCGCGTCCGAGCTGCCGCGGGCCACGCTGCCGGTCGGGGCGAGCCTGGTGGACGCGCTCACCGAGACCGGTCTGTCCCCGAGCCGCTCGGCGGCGCGCAGGTCCATCGGCGAGGGGGCGGTGCACCTCAACAACGCCAAGGTCTCCGAGGAGGACGCCGTCCTGGCGGCCGAGGACTTCGTGCACGGGCGGGTCGCCGTCCTCCGGCGGGGCCGCAAGACCCTGGCCGCGGTCCTGCCGCCCGCCTGAGCGGCGGCACGGGGACGATCATGGCTCTGACCAGCCGATTTGACCTCCTGGACGCACGCACGTAACTTTCTCTTCGCCGCCCCACAGGGAGCGCCGAACACCGAGAGGTGGCCGGCCCCGACACAGGCCAGATCACCGCGAGGTGAGCAGAGCCGGGCGGCCACAAGCCCCAGACGGACCTTCGCGGGTCCCGACGGTGAGCATCTGCTCCTTGAGAACTC
>NZ_JBPKAO010000051.1:0-390 GCF_051216895.1 Aquipuribacter aurantiacus | reverse complement strand
CGCTCGCACTGTGGCTGGAGGTGCCGATGTGGTCCCGGAGGGCGGCTGCGGCGGCTGCGGAGGGGGCGAGACCGACGACGGTGCCACCACCGTTGGTCCAGGCTGCGGCGAGCGCGGACATGGCGGTGGTCTTCCCGGCTCCGGCCGGCGCGATCGCCAGCTGCAGACGGGCCCCGGAGGTCGCCATCTGGCGCACCAACGCGACCTGCCCCGCGTTCAGGTCGGTGCCGTTCGCGGTCGCCTCCAGCAACGCCATCTCCACCGCCTGCCCGTCAACCGTCCGTCCGTCTCGTCGTCCCGCGACGGCGACCAACCGTTGCTCGGCGGCGAGGACCGACGCTGACGTGTAGAGGTCGGCGCCGGCGACCTGGTACACGCTGCTGCCGTCGC
>NZ_JBPKAO010000050.1:0-445 GCF_051216895.1 Aquipuribacter aurantiacus | reverse complement strand
GACCCTGCTTGACCGGGAAGCGATCCCGGTGCTCGTCGAGGGACCGATGGACGCCATCGCCGTCACCCTCGCCAGCAGCGGCCGCCACGTCGGTGTCGCCCCCCTCGGTACCGCGCTGTCCGACCAGCAGGCCACCCAGCTCGCCCAGCACCACGACCGCACCAGCGTGGACCCGGTCGTGGCGACCGACGCGGACCTCGCCGGTCGCCTCGCCGCGGAACGCGCCTACTGGACCCTCACCCTGCACGGCATGGACCCTGCCCTGGCCGCCCTCCCGGCGGGCGCCGACCCCGCCGACCTCTACGCCAACGACGGAGGCCGCCGGTTGCAGCACGCACTGCAGGTGGCCCGGCCTCTTGCCGACACCCTCGTCGACGAGCGTCTGGCCCACCTCCCGCCGCGGCAGGCCCTCGAGGCCGCCGTGGCCGTTGTCGCCGCCCGGCCA